>JBJOKU010000062.1:0-7248 GCA_046045925.1 Pseudomonadota bacterium | reverse complement strand
TCGGGTCACAAGGGTGAAGACCTTGTGTCTTACGTTTCAGCGTTGGCCAATATGGAGGGCGGTTGCATCGTCATCGGTGTACAAGACAAGACGCTGGCGGTGTCCGGCATACAGAACTTTGAAAACTGCACGGTTGAAAACATCGTTCACCGCATTCTGGGCAAAACGCCGGGGCTGCCTTCGGTTGGGTTGCGTGTTGAGGCGATGCAGGCCAGTGACACCGGAGCCACGGTTTGGCTGGTTCATGTGCCGCGTCACGCGCCAAGGCAACCCGTACTGGCACATGACAAGGCGTGGCAGCGCGATGGCGACAGCTTGGTGGAGCTGCGTCCAGACCGGCTGCGTAGCATTTTGACGGAAATGATTGGGGGTCAAGACTGGAGCGCCGGATTGGTGCCGGGCGCAACTGTGGCGGATTTGGATCCGGCAGCGATTGCCAAGGCACGCGAGAAATATGCGGCCAAACACAGCCAAGAGCGTTGGGCGCTGGAAATTCCTGGCTGGAGCACCGAAGAATTTCTGGATCGCGCCAAGATCACTTTGCACGGCCAAATCACCCGTGCTGCTTTGCTGTTGCTGGGTCTGCCGCAGAGCGTGGGGCTGCTGCCCAACAGCACCGCAGAGATTACCTGGAAAGTGCCTGATGAACGCATCGCCAAGCACTTTGGCCCGCCGTTTTTGCTCACTACGACAGAAGTTTGGCAGCACATTCGCAATCCCAACATCAAACTGTTTCCAGCCACGGAGCTGCTGGCCATTGAGCTGCCGCGCTACGACATGGAAGTGATCCTTGAGGGGCTGCACAACTGCTTGGCACATCAAGACTACGAACAAGCAGGACGCATCGTGGTTCTGGAGACGATGGGACGACTGCAATTGACCAACTTAGGTGGTTTCGTTGATGGTCAGCCCGAAGACTATTTCACCGGCAAGCGCACGCCCAGCGTGTACCGTAACCCTTGGCTGGCCGTGGCCATGAACAACATCGGCATGATCGACAAGGGTGGCTACGGGATTCGCGACATGGTGAACAGCCAGCGAAAGCGTTACCTGCCCTTGCCTGATTTTGAAGGTTCGACGAGCACAGAGACGGTGTTCAACATTTACGGCCAGCAGATTGATGAGAACTACAGCCGCAGTTTGATGGAGCATACTGACTTGCCGATAGAGCAAGTGATTTGGCTTGATCGGGTGCAAAAGAAACTCAAAGTCGCCGACGAGCAAGCCAGTCTGCTGCGGAAGGCGAAATTGATCGAGGGACGGAAGCCTAATTTCTTTGTCTCTGCCGTGGTTGCGAACGTCACCAACACACAAAATCAATATGTGCTCAACAAAGGTTTTGAAGACGAACACTACAAACGCACCATCATCAAGCGGCTGCGCCTCGGGCCAGCAACGGGAGATCAGTTGCGCCAACTGGTGCTGAATAAGTTGCCCGCTGTGCTGTCAGACAAGGAAAAAGAAACCAAAGTCAAGAACTTGCGCACGGCTTTACGGCTGCGTGGTTTGGATGGTGTTTTCATCGAAGTAGCCCCCACAGGGCCTGCCCGTGGTGCGGGCGCCATCTGGCGGATCAAGGCCTAGAAGTTGTTTAACAGCTCTTTTTGCCACCTTGCTTAAACAATTTTCTAAACAACTTGTCAAGAAAAATCTATATAAATCAATGGGTTAAAGTTGTTTAACAGCTCTCAGAGAATTTGTAAATGACTCATTCGTGGAAACCATGACCACCCTCACCCTCAAGTCCTACCAGCAAACTGCACTCAACGCGGTGCAGCTTTTTGCCCGCTCTGCACAGGTCAAGGGAGCCGCAGCCGCGTTTGCCGAGCAGGCGGGGTGGGCCTACAACGCCGAGCCGTTTGGTGATGTGCCCTGCGTGTGCTTGCGCATTCCCACGGGGGGCGGCAAGACGCTGATGGCTGCGCATGCGGTGAGTGTGCTGGCGCGAGAGTGGCGTGCCACGGATGCGCCGGTGGCGGTGTGGCTGGTGCCCAGCGACACGATCCGCAGCCAGACGCTCAAGGCTTTGCAAATGGTGGGCCACCCGTACCGTGAAGCGCTGGAGAGCAGTTACGGGGCCGATGTTCGGGTATGTGCACTGGAAGACCTGGCTCACGTGAGCCCGCAGGACTGGGGGCGTCGTGCCGTGGTGGTTGTGGCCACCATTCAAAGCTTTCGCATTGACGACACGGACAAGCGCAATGTGTACAGCTTTTCAGAGAGCTTTGAGCGGCATTTCAAGAGCCGCGACGCGCAGGAGCTGGCGGTGCTGCACAGTTTGCCGGACGCGGTGGTGAACGAGGCGGAGGCAGCGGCTGATTCCTCCGGCGTGTTGCGTGGGTTTGTGGGGCAGCCGCGTTGGAGTCTGGCGAACTGGCTGGCCTTGTTTGAACCCTTGCTCATCGTTGATGAAGCCCACAACACCAAGACCGACAAGAGCTTTACTGCGCTCAAGCGTTTGAACCCCAGCGCGATTCTCGAACTGACGGCCACGCCGATCCCCGGCAAAGCGAATGTGCTCTACCACGTGAGTGCCCAAGAGCTGGCCGCCGAAAACATGATCAAGCTGCCGATTGCGCTGGCCGAGCATCCGCAGGGCTGGCAGCAGGCGGTGTTTGCGGCGGCGCAGAGCCAGCGGGCACTGGAGGCGGAGGCTCTCAAGGACGAAGCGGCTGGGCAGGGCTATGTGCGCCCCATCGTGTTGTTCCAGGCGCAGAACGAAAACGACGAAGTGCCGCCCAAGGCCTTGCGCCAGCACTTGGAGCAGGAACTGCACATTCCGCCCGAGCACATCAAGGTGGCCACGGGCGACACGCGGGAGTTGGACGGGCTGGATTTGTCCAGCCGGGATTGTCCGGTGCGGTTTGTCATCACGGTGCAGGCGCTGCGTGAGGGATGGGATTGCCCGTTTGCCTATGTGTTGTGCTCTCTGCAAAAGCTGTCGAGCGCCACGGCAGTGGAGCAGTTGCTCGGGCGCGTGCTGCGCATGCCCTACGCGAAGGCGCGCGGGCGTGCTGCGCTCAATCGGGCCTATGCCCATGTGTGTGAATCGAAGTTCTCAACGGCGGCCAGCGAGTTGGCTGACCGGCTCATCAACAACATGGGTTTTGAAGCGCTGGATGTGGCTTCGATGGTGGTGCAGCAATCGGCGCTGCCCCTCTTCGATCAGGTGGATCATTCGCCAGCGATGCCAGAGCCGGTGAGCACGGTGTTTGCATTGCCTGCGATTCCAGTGGCCTTGCAGTCAGTGGAAGGGGTGAGGGTCTTGTCCTCGGGTGAGACTGGTTCTGTGGAGGTCGTGGGGCATATTCCGCAAGAGTTGGAAGAGCAGTTGGTGTCTGCCACCAAAGGTGCCAAGAAGCAGGAGCAGGTGCGGGACAAAATCGCCCAGCACAACGCGCTGGTGGCTGCGCAAGTGGCACCGGCTTCGCGAGGTGTGCGTTTCGCGCCGATACCAACGCTGGGCTACCGGATTGACTCACAAGATGAGTTGTGGCCTTTGGAGCGCGAGGCGGTGCTTGAAGCCGTTGAGCTGGATTTGCTGTCGCCTGCTGCGGTGCAGTTCCCCGGTTTCCAGGTGGTGGAGCAGTCGAATGCTTTTGAGATTTACCTTAAGGATTCGCGCGTCAAGTTGCGTGCAGCTGATCCGGACCAAGTGGCGTTTGACTACGGTTCCACCAGCATCACCGCGCACGATTTGGTGCGGTGGCTTGATCAATCGCTGTTCCAGAAGTTGCCCGAGTTCACACAGAGTCAACGCATGGCTTATTTCGAGGCGGTGGTGAATCACCTCCTGCATGAGCGGGGCATGACACTGGCCACGCTGGCCAAGACACGCTTCAAACTGGCGCAAGACATTGAAGCCCGTGTTGGTGATCTGAGGGACAAGGCAGCCAAGACACAGTTCAGGCAACTTGTGCTCGAAGAGGCTTGGGTGATTGAGCCGGATTGGAGTCATCCACAAGTGTTTCAGCCCAATGCGTATCCCGCCCCGGCGGCATCGCGCTATGGCGGGCGGTATGAATTCAGCAAGCACTACTACCCCGTACTCGCTGATTTGAAGGATGGTGGCGAAGAGTTTTTCTGCGCCCAGTTGATTGACAACCACGCCAAAGTAAAGCACTGGGTGCGCAACCTGGATACCGCGCCTTATGGCTTCTCGCTGGCGACCTCAAGAGGCCGGTTCTTCCCTGACTTTGTGGCGGAGTTGATGGACGGACGCATCGCCGTGATCGAGTACAAAGGCGCGCATCTGGTGAACGATCCCTACGAAATCGAGAAGCGCCAAGTCGGTGAGCTGTGGGCGCGCAACAGCAAAGGCCGCTGCTTGTTTGCCATGATCGTGAAAGACAAGGCGGGGGTGGGCATGTCCGGCCAACTGGATGCTTTGTTGGGATGAACGAGTCATGACCCCCCAGATTCTGGGCCGCGTGGAATACGCCCCCACCTACGAGGCCATGCAGGCCTTCACGCTCAACCGCTCACTGGATGAGCCCGATCAGCTATGGATTTGCGAGCATCCGCCTGTTTTTACGCAAGGGCTCGCGGGCAAGGACGACCATGTGCTCATGCCGGGCAACATTCCTGTGGTGCGCACCAACCGTGGCGGGCAGGTCACTTACCACGGGCCGGGGCAGGTGGTGGCGTATCCGCTCATCAACCTGCAACGCGCCGGTTACTTCGTGAAAGAGTACGTCCACCGCATCGAGGAAGCCATCATCCGCACCCTGCTGCACTTTGGGGTGACTGGTCACCGCGTGCGCGGCGCACCCGGCATCTATGTGCGCCTTGACGACCCTGCGGGCCACGCCAAGCTCAACCTCACCGAAGACGACCTGCTGCAACTCGCCACCAACCCGGCCCTGCGCGGTTTGCAGGTGGGCAAGATCGCCGCTTTGGGCATCAAGGTGTCGCGCCACTGCACCTACCACGGCCTCGCGCTCAACGTGGCGATGGACTTGGAACCCTACTCGCGTATCAACCCTTGCGGCTACGCAAACCTGCAGACAGTTGACCTTTCTACAATAGGCGTATCGGCCACGTGGCAAGACGTGGCGCAGGTGCTGGGCCAAAAGCTTGCCACCTACCTGGCGCCGTGAGGAGCATTCCTCGCCGCGTTTTCTCCGTTCGGGCTGAGCCTGTCGAAGCCCCAAGCGCAACAAACCGTTGCAACGGACACTTGACCCATCTGGCCCTTCGACAGGCTCAGGGCGAACGGAATCACCCATGAGCACCAAACAAGTCGTCCGCGAAGAACAAAGCACAGAGTCCTACAACGCCAGCGCCAAGCAAAAGGCCGCTGCCAAACTCTCGCGCATTCCCATCAAGGTGGAGCAGGGCGAAGTGCTCAAAAAGCCCGATTGGATTCGCGTCAAAGCAGGCAGCGCCAGCAGCCGCTTTTACGAAATCAAGAACATCCTGCGCGAGCACAAGCTGCACACCGTCTGCGAAGAGGCGAGTTGCCCCAACATCGGTGAATGCTTCGGCAAAGGCACAGCCACCTTCATGATCATGGGCGACAAGTGCACCCGCCGCTGCCCCTTCTGCGATGTGGGCCATGGCCGCCCCGATCCACTCGATGTGAACGAACCTGAAAACCTCGCCAAGACCATTGCCGCGCTCAAGCTGAAGTACGTGGTGATTACCAGCGTGGATCGTGACGATCTGCGCGATGGCGGCGCAGGCCATTTCGTCGAGTGCATTCGCAAAACCCGCGAGTTGTCACCCGCCACGCAGATTGAAATCCTCGTGCCCGACTTCCGGGGCCGCGACGACCGCGCCTTGGAAATCTTGAAGGCCGCGCCGCCCGATGTGATGAACCACAACCTGGAAACCATCCCGCGCCTGTACAAAGAAGCCCGCCCCGGATCGGACTACGCCTTCAGCCTGAACCTGCTGAAAAAATTCAAAGAGTTGCACCCGAACGTGCCCACCAAGAGCGGCATCATGGTCGGCTTGGGCGAAACCGACGAAGAGATTTTGCAGACCATGCGCGACATGCGTGCGCACAACATCGACATGCTCACCATCGGCCAATACCTCGCGCCCACCACGGCCCACCTCACGGTGAAACGCTACGTCCACCCCGACACCTTCAAGATGTTTGAAGAAGAGGCCTACAAGATGGGCTTCTCGCACGCGGCGGTGGGTGCGATGGTGCGCAGCTCGTACCACGCTGATCAGCAGGCTGAGGGCGTGTTGGCCTGAATTGACGGTCAGCCAAAATACAAAGGCGTCCACACTGCTGCTCGCGCAGCAGTCTGTGTGACTGTGAAGGGAGGGCAAAAGTGAAGTTGCGCACAAGGCTTTTTTTTCGCTGGCGGTCACCTTGCGGCGTTCATCTTCACTGCTTCGGTCATTTATTCCGGTGGTAGCCAAGGAGGAAGTTGGGCGGCTCTACTTTGGGTAGCGTGGACCCCCATTGATTTTCCGTGGTCTCTTCTTGTCTGGAGTGACTCCTATCGAGGATTTGTCTCTTTCATTCCAGAGACCTCGCCACTTGCCCAAATCCTTTACCCGCCACATCTGATTCATGGATTGGTGGGGACTTTGTGGTGGTACTACATGCCATCTGTGGTTTGGAATTGGTTTCGCAGGTCCAATGATGGGCAGTAATCAGAGCACGTTGATCGTGGTTCTTGGGCATTGTGGAATTAATGTTGCGTGATTTATTCTTCACGCCATGCACATCACCGCCACCTTCCAGAAATTCTTCCGTACCGAGTCCGCAGGCGGGCTGGTCTTGCTAGCTTGCACGCTGGTGTCCTTGTCGCTGGCCAACAGCGCATGGGGGCCGGCCTGGCTGGGCCTGTGGCAGTTCAAGCTGGCCGGGTTGAGTTTGGAGCACTGGGTCAACGATGCGCTGATGGCGGTGTTCTTTTTGCTCGTGGGGCTGGAGCTGGAGCGCGAGCTGTATGTGGGCGAGTTGTCGGATTTCCGCAAGGCGCTGTTGCCGATCTTCGCGGCGGTGGGCGGCATTGTGGTGCCGGCCTCCATCCACTTTGCGCTCAATGCGGGCACGGCCACGCAGCCGGGGGCGGGCATCCCCATGGCGACCGATATTGCCTTTGCGCTGGGCGTGCTGGCCATGCTGGGCAAGGGCGTACCGATCGGCCTGAAGGTGTTTCTTACCGCGCTGGCGGTGATTGACGACCTGGGCGCAGTGAGCGTGATCGCCGTGTTCTACACCGACCATGTTTCTCTGCTGTATCTCGGCTTGTCTCTGGGCACGCTGGCGGTGCTGGCCAC
>JBJOKU010000061.1:0-7375 GCA_046045925.1 Pseudomonadota bacterium | reverse complement strand
TTGCATGAGGGACCTGCTGTATGAAGTTGACACAAAGCGGTCACGAATGCAAATGTCATGCCTGACACAATTCTTGTGCAGCTTTCCCCTTGGCAAGCTTATTGCAGCATGCTGCGCTACCCGCTTATCATGTGTTCCAAATTTGAGCAGTGCGGTGGTGTTGGCGTTGTTCCTAGTGCAATGCGACAGTCCTCCAGCCTGCCCCCGTTTCGGTGGTCCCTGATCAGCGAAACGATGAGCGGGGTGGGTGACCAGGAGACAAAATGACTGAAAAACCAGACTTGGCGGGCATGCACTCGCCTGTCAACCCGGCCGCCGTCGTGTCGGCCTCGCAGGATGCCATCATCGAGGCATCGTGGGAGCGTTCGCGCAAGGCGGGGCTCACGCCAGACTTGGCCCCTGATTTCAGCGGCACCAACAACACCAATATCAAAAGCCTGCTCGACCAGAACCACCAACTCGCGCATCTGGCCTACCCGGTGCTGGAGGCTTTGCACGAGCAGATCGCCAATACGCACAGCATGGTCTTGCTGACCGACGGGCAGGGGCGCATTCTGCATTCACTGGGCGACGACTCTTTTCTGGAGCGAGCCGACAAGGTGGCGCTCAAGCCGGGGGTGGACTGGTCGGAGGTGGCCAAGGGCACCAATGCCATCGGCACCGCCATTACCCTGGGGCGGCCTGTGGTGGTTCATGGCCAGCAGCACTTTCTGGAGGTCAACCGCTTCCTGACTTGTTCCAGCACCCCCATCTTCAACCCGGATGGCAAGGTCATTGGGGTGCTCGATGTTTCGGGCGATGCCCGCAACTACTACCACCATACGATTGCGCTGTCGCGCATGTCGGCTCAAATTATTGAAAACCAGGTATTCAGCGAAACCTATCAGGACACGGTTCGCCTGCACTTCCATTCGCGCCCGGAGTTCATTGGCACCCTCTTTGAAGGCATGGTGTCGTTCTCGCCCGGTGGCCGTTTTCTCGCGGCCAACCGTGGAGCCCTGTTCCAGCTCGGGCTGGAGCCCTCTGTCTTGCAGCGGCACAGCGTGTCAAGCCTGTTCGGAATCTCCATGGACGAACTGATGGATCACTGCCGTTCGTCTTCGCCCCAGTTGCTGACGCTGTCGCTGCACAACGGCGTGGCGGTGAAATCCCGGGTGGACATGCGGGTGATGAAGCTCTGGCAGGTGCCTGCCGATGCCAGTGGCACTGCGATCGCGCCACCGGTTGAAAGCCAGTGGAGCAACAACCTCGCCGCGCAAAGACGCGAGCAGATGTCGAGCCTGCGCTACCTCGACACAGGCGACCCCCAGGTGGGTGCGGTGGTTCAGAAGTTGCGCCGCATTCAGGGACACGAAATTCCGATCATGATTTTTGGCGAGACCGGCGTGGGCAAGGAGTTGCTGGCCAAGGCCATCCACAACGATTCGCCGCGTGCGCGCAATCCGTTCATTGCGGTGAACTGCGCCTCGATTCCCGAAAGCCTCATCGAGTCGGAGCTGTTTGGTTACGAAGAGGGCGCTTTCACGGGCGCACGCCGCAAGGGGGCCATGGGCAAGATCCAGATGGCCAATGGCGGCACCTTGTTCCTCGACGAGATCGGTGACATGCCCCTGAGCCTGCAAACGCGCCTGTTGCGCGCCTTGCAGGAAAAGGTGATCACGCCGCTGGGCTCCAACCGCAGCATTCCCGTGAACTTTGCCGTCATCAGCGCCACACACCGCAATCTGCGGCAGATGGTGTCTGAGGGGCAGTTCCGCGAAGACCTCTACTACCGCCTCAATGGTCTGGCGGTGCGCGTACCGGCCTTGCGCGAGCGAACTGACCTTGAAACCATCATCAACCACATCCTGCAAACCGGCACCGACATTCCGGGCGGCAAGAAGTTGTCGCCCGAAGTGTTGCAGATGTTTGCCCGCTACTGCTGGCCCGGCAATGTGCGCCAGCTCACCAATGTGCTGCGCACGGCGAGCGTGCTCGCCGGCAATGAGCCCAGCATCCTGATTGAGCATTTGCCCGATGATTTTCTGGAGGAGGTCAGGGCACGGCAGGCCAATCTTGATGATCCCTGCCAGGCCACCAAGCCCACGCCGCTTGATTTTGCGCAGTCCGGGGCCTTTGCCGTGACGGGCGCAGCAGGAGCTGCCATGCCGACAGCAGGCGCGGGCGCGGCGGCGGGTTCTGCACCGGCTTGGGCTGGCAAGGGCTTGCAGGAGGTGGAGATCGAGGCCATCACGCAGGCGCTGGCCCGGTGCAACGGCAATGTGTCGCAAGCCGCCCGCTTGCTGGGGGTGTCTCGCAACACCATTTACCGCAAGGTGCCGGAGCTGGCACAGAAGTGAATCAGCGGGGGTCGCTGCGCAGGTCTTGTTGCTCCTGCAAATGCCAGACGCGCTGCACATTGAGCAGGTGGGTGCGGCGCGAGGCTTCGTCGCGCCACGGCTCGGGCAGCAGGGCCGGGCTGGTGTGGAACTCGTGTTCTGAGCGCCCCTCCTCGTAGGCTTTCGCCAGCGTTTGCCACAGCGCTTGAAGGTAGGTGTGCGTGGCTGTGAAATCGGCATTTGCCACCTCAGCATTCGTGTGGCCGAGCCAGAGCGCATTGGGTTGCAAGTGCTTCAGTTCCTCAAGCGCAGACAGCCATGCGGCGGGCTGGGCTCTGGCCAGATCAGGCACGCGATGCCACGACAGCAATGAGGGTGCGTAAACCATGGCCAGTGCAGGCGAGTGCAAGCTGGTGTCGGCTTCTGTGTGTGCGTTTGCGTGCGGGCGCACCTGCCACTGCGCCGAGCCCAGCGTCAACCACTGCATGGGCCGCAACACGCGATTGGGCAGGCGCACGGTGGTGCCCTGCATCCAGTCTTCCCCCAATTCGCGGCGCAAGTTGGCCAGACACACCGGACAGCGTTGGCGCATTTGTTGCCGCACGCTTGCCAGCGCGTAAATGGGTGTGGAAGCAGGCCAGGCCGAGTTGGCCAGCACGTTGCGGGGGTGGGAGTGGGTGTTGATGAGCTGGTGTGTGTGCCCCGGCCAGAGCCGGAGGAGCGCCTTGCGCAAGGCCAGTCCGGCGCAGCGGTGCGGGCCGGGGTCGGCAATCCAGAGTTCGCGAGTGCCCACCCACACCACTACGGGTTCGCTCCACCCCGCCGGGTCGCCGGGCTTTGCGGGCCGAATCCAAACATTGGCATCAATGCGGACGAGTTCGGGGTCTGCAACTGGGCAGGCGACCACGGCAGTCGAGCTCGCGAAAGGGATGAGGCTGGCCAACAGGGCATGCTGCAATGTTCTGGCGAGTGGCATATTCATGGAGATGCCATCCTCAGGGCATCAACCAATGCTCGGTGATTGGAGGGCTCTTCTCCCAGATGGCCTGCATTTGTGACGACCAGGTGGGCCGCTCGCTGACTGGCGATACGGTATGAGTTGCGCAATGGGCAGATGCGGTCATGTCGCCCATGTACCAAAACCAGTGCTTCGATTTTGTCCTGCCAACGCAAGGCGGGCTGTCGCACTGCTTGGGGCAGAAGCCTCAGTTGAAGGCGGACTTTGAGTGTCTGAGCATGGCTGGAGCGCTGACGTGTTTTCTGGACTGCCTTTGCCAAACGGAGTTGTCGCCGTAAACGGCCTAGCAGTTGGTGCTGACTACTGGCCTCATGCCCATTGCCCATGGAATCAAGCCACGCATGCCGAGCTCCACGAACAGCCAATTCAGACTCGGCCAAGAGCCAAGCGTGGATGATCGACTGTTGCCGATCAAATGTCCCAAATTGGAGCAGTTTGCGAAAACGCATCAGACACGGGAGCAACTCATTGATGCTGGCGGGCCAAATGGTGCGGCTTGTCAAGGCGGCCTTGCTGGCTTGACTCAACAGGTTCCAGACATCCCGACTGCCACCAAGAAATGGGCTACGCAAAATGAGCGGGCCAGTGTGTTCGGGGTAACGCTGCGCATGGGCCAGAGCGAGGTAGGCACCCCAAGATCCTGCGCATAAGCTGATACGGTCAAGTCCAAGCCGCACTCTGAGTTGAGCCAAATCCCTCAGCAGGGCTGGAATTGTGATGGTTCTTGATCTGGCTTGATGACGCCTTCCGCAGCCAAGCTGGTCGGGGGCCAGACCTCGGAGCCCTGCGTCTTGGATTGGCTTCAGCAAAGCTGGGTTTGACCCACTACCGGGACCGCCGTGCAAGACGATCCACGTTGCTGTCGTCCGATCTTGAGTCTGACTTGGCGGGGTTGAATTAAGGGTAAACGCTGAATGGCTCATCTGAAAGGAATTGGTGGCATGGATGGTGCTTGCAAGAACCATGCGAGCGCGGCTTGTCACGGCGTAAGACAGATTCCGTGACCCCCACTTGCATCTTTGTTCAACTTTGTAGGAGACCGTTATGAATTGGGATACCCCCAGCTACGTTGATATGCGCTTTGGCTTTGAAATCACAATGTACATCGCCAACCGCTGACAGGGCATCGGGCCTGCCGGGGCATCTTGGTTCTCCTGCCCCGGCGGTGTCCCGTGCTGAACACCGAATTCATAGCCACTATGTCAGAGCTGACCACATTGCGAGTTCTGGGATCGTCCGCAGGTGGCGGATTTCCCCAATGGAACTGTAATTGTGCCAATTGCAGTGGCGTGCGGGCTGGCCTTCCATCGTTGAGGTCACGCACGCAGTCTTCTGTTGCCTGGAGTCGCGACGGCCAGGACTGGTTGCTGTTCAACGCATCTCCAGACATTCTGACCCAGCTGAAGGATCAGCCGAAGTTGCAACCTGCCCGCCAGTTGCGGGACAGCGGGGTTGCTGCGGTGGTGCTCATGGATGCCCAGATTGATCATGTCACTGGCTTGTTGATGTTGCGTGAGAGGGGCAGCCCTCTGCCAGTACATGCGACTCCAGAAGTTCTTGGTGAGATATCCAGCAGTTTTCCACTGACCTCCATATTGAGTCATTACTGCGGGGTGATGGCCCGGGAGTTGCCGATAGACGGTCGGGCAACTCAATGGGACTTTCTGCCTGATGCACGGATGGAGCCATTCTCTCTGTCCAGTAAACCCCCGCCGTATTCGCCATGGAGACAATCACCCAGGCTTGGGGACAACATTGGGGTACGCTTGGTAAACGAACGAACCGGAGCCAGTCTCTTTTACGCCCCCGGACTGGCGTGTGTTACCGATGACTTGCTCGATCTCATGAGCGAATGCAGTGTGGTGCTGATAGATGGTACGTTCTGGACGAATACGGAAATGATCGATCTGGGGCTGTCTACGAAGCATGCGCTGGAAATGGGACACCTTCCCCAGTACGGTTCTGGAGGAATGATCGAGAAGCTGGCGCACTTGCCAGCTGGCGTACGCAAAGTCCTCATTCACATCAACAATACCAACCCGGTACTACGGGAGGACGGAAATGAACGTGTTCTCTTGGCCCAGGCCGGAATTGAAGTTGCCTACGATGGCATGGAGATCATATTTTGACACTCAATCTCCTGGACGAACCCTGGACGCGCGATGAATTTGAGGAGCGCCTGCGGGCAAAGGGCGCTGGGTATCACATCCACCACCCCTTCAATCTCAAACTTAATTCCGGTCAATGCACTCCGGACGAGGTTCGGATGTGGGTGGCCAACAGGTTCTACTACCAGATTTGCATTCCCCGCAAGGACGCTGCAGTCATGGCAAACATGCCTGATCGTGAGCACCGTAGGCTGTGGGTGCAACGCATGCTGGATCACGACGGATGTGATGACTTCGATGGCCATGATGCTGGCGGCATTGAGATATGGACAAGATTGGGCGAGGCTGTGGGCATAGGACGCGAAGTGCTCTGGAGTCTTGAGCATGTATCTCCTGCAGTTCGCTTTGCCTGCGATGCATATGTCAATTTCGTGCGATCTGCTCCTTGGCAAGAGGGTGTTTGCTCTTCTCTGACCGAAATGTTTGCACCCCAGATTCATAAAGACAGACTCGCCACTTGGCCCGCCCATTACCCGTGGATCGAGTCGCAGGGACTATCGTATTTCCGCCACAGGATCCCACTGGCGAGCCGCGATGTTGAACATGGCCTGAGAGTCACGCTGGATCATTTCAGCTCTTCTGCGCAGCAACAGCGTGCGCTTGAGGTTCTCCAGTTCAAACTCGATATTTTGTGGGCCATGCTTGATGGCATAGAAAAAGCCTGCGAGCGCCATGGCGGACTTGCTGCAAGTTGCGCTGCTTGATGGAGAGCCCCATGAGTGTACAAATCGCGTGGAAACCCCAGATTGCTCTGGGACACCGGCTGCAGTGGGAGGATGCCCAATCTGCTTGGGTGCTCTTGTACCCTGAGGGCATGGTAAAGCTCAACCAGTCTGCGGGAGAAATTCTCCGGCGTTGTGATGGCAACCGGGAGATACCCGCCATTGTCCATGAGCTGGAGGAAGCTTTCGAGGTCAGTGGCATTGAAGGGCAGGTGCAAGATATGCTCGTCGAGGGTGCGCGCAGGGGGTGGTTGTACTGATATGTCCAATCGTGCTGTTTCCCTCGTGCATACTGAACAGCCCGCAGAACTAGAGGGTGTTGTGATCACGCCACCATTCTGGCTGCTCGCTGAGCTGACCTACAAATGTCCGCTGCACTGTGTCTTTTGTTCGAATCCGGTGGACTATGCCGGCACTGGTGCTGAGCTTGACACAAGAGCTTGGAAGCATGTGCTCGAACAGGCCCGTGTCATGGGCGCTGTGCAACTGGGTTTCTCGGGAGGTGAACCCCTAAACCGGGATGATCTGGTGGAGTTGGTGGCGCATGCGCGTGACCTAGGCTTTTATACAAACCTGATTACTTCTGGTGTTGGACTGACACCGGCAAAAGCACATGCCCTCAAGCAGGCTGGGCTTGATCATGTCCAGCTTTCTTTCCAGGACTCGACGCGTGAGATGAATGACTTTCTTAGTCACACACGCACTTTCGATCTCAAGATGCGGGTTGCCGCGTTGATCAAGGAGCAAGGATGGCCGATGGTCATGAACGTGGTTCTGCATCGTCAGAACCTCCCTCATGTGGCACGCATCATTGAGTTGGCCTATGAGTTGGGAGCTGAGTATCTGGAACTGGCGAATACGCAGTACTACGGTTGGGCTTGGCTCAATCGGGATCACCTTATCCCGTCAAGAGAGGAACTCATCAGGGCGGAAACAGTTGTCAATGAATACCGTGCACGTTACGGCAATAGATGCCGGATCCTTTACGTTGTGCCGGACTATTTCGAGGACAAACCCAAGGCATGCATGAATGGATGGGGGAAAGTATTTCTGACAGTTGCCCCGGATGGAGTTGCCATGCCGTGTCATGCAGCACGTCAATTGCCAGGCATGGTGTTGCCAAACGTACGACAAATGTCCTTGCAAGAG
>JBJOKU010000060.1:0-7409 GCA_046045925.1 Pseudomonadota bacterium | reverse complement strand
CGCGGGCGAGTCTGAATGCTGCACCGCGCAAAGCTGCGACAATACGGGGTTGAGGCCCCATGAGCACAGAACCCACATTAACATTCGCCGAACTGCAACTCGCTGAGCCGATTGCCCGCGCTGTCGCCGACAGCGGCTACGCGCAAGCCACCCCTATCCAGTCCAAAGCCATTCCCATTGTGCTGGCTGGACGAGACGTGATGGGCGCCGCCCAGACCGGCACTGGCAAGACCGCCGCCTTCACTCTGCCGCTGTTGCAGCGCATGATGAAGCACGAGAACACCTCGGCCTCGCCCGCCCGTCACCCTGTGCGGGCTCTGGTGCTGGCCCCCACGCGTGAGCTGGCCGACCAAGTGGCGCAAAACGTCGCCAAGTACGCCCAATACACGAATTTGCGCAGCACGGTGGTGTTTGGCGGCATCGACATGAATCCGCAGAAGGACGCACTGCGCCGTGGCGTGGAAGTGCTGGTGGCCACACCTGGCCGCCTGCTGGATCACATCGAAGCCAAAACCTGTGTGCTCAACCAGGTCGAATACGTGGTGCTCGACGAAGCCGATCGCATGCTTGACATCGGCTTCCTGCCCGATCTGCAACGTATCCTGAGCTACCTGCCCAAGCAGCGCCAGACCCTGCTGTTCTCGGCCACCTTCTCGCCCGAGATCAAGCGCTTGGCCTCCAGCTACCTGCAAGACCCGGTGCTGGTGGAAGTTGCCCGCCCCAACGAAACCGCCAACACGGTGGAACAGCGTTTCTACAGCGTGGGTGAAGATGACAAGCGTGGCGTGCTCAAGCAGATACTCAAGGAGCGTTCGATCACCCAGGCCTTCGTGTTCACCAACAGCAAGCTCGGCTGTGCGCGTCTGGCGCGTGCGCTGGAGCGCGACGGTCTGCGCACCACGGCACTCCACGGCGACAAGAGTCAGGACGAGCGTCTCAAATCGCTCGACGCATTCAAGCGCGGCGAGGTCGATCTGCTGGTGGCCACCGACGTGGCTGCCCGTGGCCTCGACATCAAGGACGTGCCCGCCGTCTTCAACTACGACCTGCCCTTCAACGCCGAAGACTACGTGCACCGCATTGGCCGCACGGGCCGTGCAGGTGCTTCTGGCTTGGCGATTTCGTTTGTGACCTCCAACGATGGCCGCCTGGCATCGGACATTGAAAAACTCATCAAGCGCAAGCTCGATGTCGAACCTGCGCCGCAGCGCGACGAACCTGCGCGTGGCCGCTTTGGTGGCCGTCACAACGATGGCCAGCGTGCCTGGCGCGGTGAGTCTGACCGTGACGATCCGCGTGATGTGCTGGAGTCGCCGGAGAAATCGTCTTCACGCAGTGGCCGATTTGCACCCCGCTCGGCCCCCAAAGACCCCTTCTTCGACCAACCCTATGAGGCTTCTGGCCGCGAAGAGCCTGCCACTTGGGAGAAGTCTGAAAAGGCTGTCCAGCCCAAGGGCATGTCGGCCTACATCAAGCCAAAGCGCAAAGTGGCCGCGCTCTTCAAAACGCAAACGCCGGAAGCTTCTTCCTGAGGCTGAGGGTCACTTGGGCGGTGGGGCGATCATGCCCCCGGCTTTTGCGCCTGTTCGCATTCCACTGAAATCACTTCGCGGGTGGCCATGTCCCGCACATCTTTGCCAGCGGCCACGCGAATCGCGCTGAGGCATCCTCCCCACACGCATCCAGTGTCGAGCACCATCAGATTGGGACGATTGACCAAGCCCAATGTGGACCAATGCCCGCAGGCAATTACATCCCCAGCGGTAGCGCGGCCCGGCACCTCAAACCACGGCATGTAGCCCTCGGGTGCAGCGCCTGCGCCTTCTTTGGTATCGAACTCCATCACCCCCTGGCTGGAGCAAAAGCGCAAACGGGTGAGTGCATTCACCACAACGCGCAACCGGTCGGCCCCGCGGAGTGTGGCCTGCCAGTGATCGGGCTGGTTGCCGTACATCTGCGCAAAGAAGGGGGTGATGTCTGTCAGGCTGCGCTGCGGCCCGATGGCCTGCGTCACTTCCGAAGCCAGTTGCAGTACATCAGTGCGCTTCCACTGCGGCAATACGCCCGCATGCACCATCAACACACCCTGCTCGTCGCGTGCGAGCGGCTGGCCGCGCAGCCAGTCGAGCAGGGCAGGGCGGTCTGCCGCTTCGAGAATGGGGCCGCAGGTGTCGAGCCGGTGCGGCTTGCGCACACCACAGGCCACGGCCAGCAAATGCAAGTCGTGGTTGCCCAGAATGCAGCGCGCCGAGTCACCCAGGGCCATGAGTCGTCGCAGCACCGCCAGCGAATCCGGGCCACGGTTGACCAGGTCGCCCAGCAGGTACAGCGTGTCGCGGCTTGGGGAGAAGCCGCATTCGTCAAGCAGGCGGCCCAGCGCCGCATCACAGCCCTGCACATCACCGATCCAGTAGGTTGACATCTTCGTGTTGAATAATGGGGGTTATGGATTTTCTCCTGATTGCCGTGCTCACCTTGCTCAATGGCCTCTTTGCGATGAGCGAAATGGCGGTGACCACCAGCCGCAAGGCGCGACTCGAAGCCATGGCCGAGGCCGGGGACAAGGGTGCCCGCGTGGCGCTGGAGTTGCAGGAGCATCCCACGCGCTTCTTGTCCACGGTGCAGGTGGGCATCACCTCGACTGGCATCTTGAACGGTATCGTGGGCGATGCGGCATTCAGTGCCGGGGTGACGGTGCTGTTGCAAGGTTGGGGTTTGGGAGAGAAAGCGGCGGCGCTGGCGGCAACCGCACTGGTAGTGACGATCATCACATTTGTCACCATCGTGTTTGGCGAACTGGTGCCCAAGCGCATTGGGCAAATGTTCCCGGAACCAGTGGCTCGCTGGATGGCTCCCCCGATGAAATGGCTTGCCGGTATTGCCAGCCCTTTTGTCCGCTTGCTCACCGTTACGACCCAATTCCTGCTCAAGCTCATTCGTCTTGACCGCAACCGTGGGCCAGCCGTGACCGAGGAAGAAATCGCGGCCAGCCTTGCCGAAGGAGTGCATGCAGGCCTCATTGAGCAGCATGAACACCAGATGGTTCACAACGTGTTTCATCTTGATGACCGGCCCCTGACCTCGATGATGACTCCTCGCGAAGACGTGGTGTTCTTCGATTCGTCAGATAGCTTGCATGAATGTGCGCGCAAATCCCAATATCTGGCTGATGGCAGGTTGCGGCAACGGGGCGGGCACTCCTGGTATCCGGTGTGCAAGGGGGGGCTCGACAATGTGGCGGGCGTGGTTAGCCTGGCCCGAATCATGAAAGAGTTGTTGTCAGACTCCTCGGGGCAGGGAACCGTTGCCGATCTGGTGGAGCCAGTGAGTTTTGTGCCTGAGACACTTAGCGGTCTTGAGCTTCTGGAGCAATTTCGCAACAAGGCCGCTCGCATGGTGCTGGTGGTGGATGAATACGGCGTTGTACAGGGCCTGCTGACACTCAAGGACATGCTCGAAGCCATCACGGGCGAACTCAAGCCCGACAGCCAAGCCCAGCAGTGGGCATTGCAAATTTCAGACCGCGTGTGGCAACTCGACGGCATGGTGCCTGTTTCTGAACTCAAGGCACGTCTCGGAATCAAATCACTGCCAGACGAAGATCTCGACCGCTACAACACCCTGGGCGGATTGATCATGTATGTTTTGGGGAGGCTGCCCCATCAAGGTGACAGCATTGAGCTGGATGCGTGGCAATTGCAGGTGGCTGAGTTGCATGGCCGCCGGATTGACAAGGTGAAGGCTGAAAAACAAAATCCGGCCAAGCAAGGAGGCGAAGATTAATGAGTGTTCCGTTTTACAAAAGCCCGGTATTGATCAATCCACTGTTGCACGCGGATCACAAAATCGCCCCGCTGTCCACTTACCGGTTCATGTCGCGCACCCATGCGGTGTTTGTTGCGGGCATAGAGTTTGGAGATGCAGGCAAAGAGTATCCGATTGTTTTCACCCGTATCAACGGTGAAATCAACCCCGTGGTCATGTTCGGATTGCGAGAAGATGAAAACCTGTTTGTTGAGCCAGATGGTGCCTGGTCCGGCAACTATATTCCTGCCTTTGTGCGACGCTACCCTTTTGTGCTGGCCTCCATCAAGGGGCTGACAGCTGAATCGCAATTGGGGGTGTGTGTCGATGAGGCCTATCCGGGATGGAATGCGGTGGAAGGCGAGTCGCTCTTTGATGCCGAGGGCGGACAAACCCCGTATTTCAAGCGTACGGTCAGTTTTCTGGCTCGCTACCAGCAGGAGTACACGAAGACAACCCAGTTCTGTAAACGCCTTGAGGCGCTTGATCTCCTGGGGGCCATGGATGCCCACGCCAAACTTCCAGATGGTCGTACGATCCAAGTAAATGGCCTGATGGTGGTCAAGGAAAGTCGGTTGGAGAGTCTTAGCGACGTTCAGGCCTTGGCGCTTTTCAGGTCTGGCGATCTAGCCTGGATTTACTCTCATCTGCACAGTTTGTCGTGCCTGCAGCAACTCTTGATCAGGATCGAAAGAACCCCAAAACACGACGATTTCCGGGAAACACTGTCCAGCAGCCTGTGAAAAACAACACAGTTTTGTGGTTCCAAACCCGTTAAAATCGGGGCAAGTCAGGTACAAGCGCGCCAAAACGGTGCCCGCTTGGGTCATATCAAAAAAGGGGAAGCTGGCAGTGCTGGCGAGCCTGAGGCAGGCAGGAAGAGCAAGTATGTCCGTACTCTACGTTCCACTTTCAGCCCTACTCGCTGGGGCAGGCTTGGCGTTTTTGCTGTGCGTCGTCATGGTCATGACCAAAGGCTGGCACGGCAAATTCAGTTTTGACTCCACCATCGGCGTTCAGAAATTCCATACAGATCCGACCCCCCGGACTGGTGGCATGGCCTTTTACCCCGCACTCTGGGCTGCATGTTTGCTGAGTCCGGAATCGGTTCAGCAGTTGTTTCAGCCCATGCTGCTTGCGGCGTTGCCAGCGTTTGCATTTGGCATTGCCGAAGATCTGACCAAACGGGTGGGGGTGATTGAGCGTTTGCTGGCGACCATGGCCAGTGGTGTTGCCGCTTGGTCATTGACGGGCATCAGCATGGGCAGGCTGGATGTCTGGGGGCTCGACCAATTGATGACCATTCTGCCTGTTTCCGTGGCGTTCACGGCCTTCGCCGTTGCTGGAGTTGCCAACTCAATCAATATTATCGACGGATTCAATGGCCTTGCTGGAGGGACGCTCATCATTTGTTTCCTGGCTTTGGGGCTGGTTGCGCAGGGAACCGACTACGAGTTGTCTGTCCTGTGTTTGCTCATGGCGGCGGTCTGCTTCGGTTTTCTCATTGTGAACTTTCCACTGGGCATGATCTTCATGGGCGATGGTGGTGCCTATCTCATGGGGTTCATGCTGGGATGGATTGGTGTCTTGCTGCCCATGCGCAACTCGGAGGTATCGGTGTGGACACCCCTGCTGATCTGCGCCTACCCGGTGCTTGAAGTCATCATCAGCATCTTGCGCCGTCGTGCTCGCCAGCATGGTGCAGGCCATGCTGACCGACTGCATTTGCACAGTTTGGTCAAGTCGCGTTACGTGCGCAAGCATATGGCTCATTTGAAGCCCACGTTGCGCAATGCTGCGGTCTCCCCGTTCATGTGGGCCTATGCCATGTTGCCCGCAGTTTGGGCGGTGATCTTTCATGATAACCGTCTGATGCTGATTGTGGGTTTCGCGGTCAGCTTCGTGGTCTACGTGCTGATCTACACCAGGCTGATCAATTTCCGCTGGTGTTTCCCCCGATTGTTTGCGCGTTCGCACTTGTCGGTGCGTGGCTGATCTTTGCCACGAATGCCGCCAAAAGCAGCGGCCAAGTCAGAACGGTATGCGGGATATTGGTGCCGGAAAGAGGAATCGAACCCCCGACCTTCTCATTACGAATGAGCTGCTCTACCGACTGAGCTATTCCGGCGAAGGCGCGAATTATAGCTTTCTCGCCGCACTGAAAGGCGGTTGAATCAGCCCTGCAAGTGGTATTGCGTGACGCGATCGACTTCGTTCTTGCTGCCCAGAATCACGCTCACACGTTCATGCAGTTGGGTGGGCTGAATGTCGAGAATGCGTTGGTTGCCGTTGGTGGCCGCACCACCGGCTTGCTCGATCAGCCAGCTCATGGGGTTGGCCTCGTACATCAGGCGCAGCTTGCCGGGCTTGTTCGGTTCGCGCTTGTCCCAGGGGTACATGAAGATGCCGCCGCGTGTGAGGATGCGATGCACATCGGCCACCATCTAGGCAATCCAGCGCATGTTGAAGTCCTTGCCGCGCGTGCCTTCCTTGCCTTGCAGGCATTCGTCGATGTAGCGCTTGACCGGGGCATCCCAGTGGCGCATGTTGCTCATGTTGATGGAGAACTCTTTGGTGTCTTCGGGCACGCGCACGTTTTCTTGGGTGAGCACGAAGCTGCCCTGATCGCGGTCGAGCGTGAACATCACCACGCCGCTGCCCAGTGTCAGCACCAGCGTGGTTTGCGGACCATAGACGCAGTAACCGGCGGCCACCTGTTGCTTGCCCGGTTGCAGGAAATCCTGAGTGCACACGGGCTCCACCTTGGCGGGGTCGTCGTTCGGTTTTTTCAGCACGCTGAAGATGGTGCCGATGCTCACGTTCACGTCGATGTTGGAGGAGCCATCAAGCGGATCGAACAGCAGCAGGTATTCGCCCGCGGGGTAGCGATTGGGGATGGGCAGAATTTCGTCCATCTCTTCGCTGGCCATGGCGGCCAGATGCCCGCCCCATTCGTTGGCTTCAATCAGCACGTCGTTGGCGATGATGTCCAGCTTTTTCTGCACTTCGCCTTGCACGTTCTCGCTGCCGGCACTGCCCAGCACGCCACCCAGCGCCCCTTTGTTGACGGCATGGCTGATGCGCTTGCAGGCGCGGGCCACCACCTCCAGCAGCAGGCGCAGCTCGGGCGCAATGCTGCCATTGGCGCGTTGTTGTTCAATGAGATAGCGGGTGAGGGTGACGGTTTGGCTCATGGTCTCTTCCGTGTTCGGTCTAAACAGGTCAGGCGGCGGCGAGCGCACGGCTTACCACCTCACGCACATCGGCACTCAGGTCGGTCTTGGCGGCCACGCGCTTGATGGCCTCAAAGGCCGCATGGCGGAAAGGCTCCGCCAGTTGCGTCCATCGGTCAAGTGCGCGGGCCAGACGTGCTGCCACTTGCGGGTTGATGGTATCGAGCGCCAGCACTTGCTCGGCCCAGAACACGTAGCCCGCCGCATCGGCGCGGTGGAAGGCTCCGGGGTTGGCGCTGCAATAGCTGAACACCAGGCTGCGGGCGCGGTTGGGGTTCTTGAGCGTGAAGTCGGGGTGCTGCATCAGGCCACGCACGATGGGCAGAACATGGCCATCGGAGTCGGGCGCACCGGCTTGCAGGGCAAACCATT
>JBJOKU010000059.1:0-7413 GCA_046045925.1 Pseudomonadota bacterium | reverse complement strand
CAAAGAAGGTGGGCGCACCAAAGACCTTGCGCCGCGCCGCCTCTTCGGTCTGCTGGCGCAACGCCAGCTTGTTGGCATCCCCGACAGCTTCGTCGAGCACCTGCGAGGCACTCAATCCAATCTGCGAAAGCACATGACCCACCACTTCTGGGCGGCTGATGTCCTGATCGTGCGCAAAGCTGGCCAGCATGATGCCCTTGCAGAACTCGCCAATCCAGGGCTCTTGCGCACCGAGCATGGCCACGCGAACCGGCAGCACGCTGTTGCGCGGAAAGCTGCTGGGCTGTTGCCAAGGCAAACCGTATTTGCGGCTCTGGTGCGCCATGTCTTTCCACATGTACTCGCCCTTTTCTTTTTGCAGCACGAAGGGCGAATTGGTCCAGCCAAACGACTGGAAGATCGGTCCCAGCAAGAAAGGTTTCCATTGCACCGCCACCCCCGCGCGGGCGGCGGCCTCCTCGATGCGCATCACGCTGAAATAGCTGTAAGTGCTGGCGAGGTCAAACCAGAATTCGATGACGGGGCTTTGTGGTGATGTGCTCATGCGGTCTCCAGAGGTTGAAGTTGCTCAAGTGCCCGTGACAGACGCTGCACAGCCGTGCGCGCCAGAGTGGGCTCCAGATTTGAAAAACTCAGGCGAATTCGGCTCTCGTCTGCCTGCTGCGCGTAGAAGGCTGCTCCCGGCACAAAGGCCAGCCCTTGCGCCAGCGCGTGGGGCAGCAAGGCCGTGGCATCAAGCCCACCTGCGAGCCGTGCCCAGATGAACATGCCGCCTGTGGGCATGTCAAATTCAATGCGCCCGGCCAACTCCTCGTGCAAGGCGTTGGCAAGTGCTTCGCAGCGTTGGCGATACAACTGTCGCACGCCGGGCAGGTGATCGTGCAAGCGCCCCAGCGCCAGATACTGCGCGGCCACCTCTTGCGCGAAGCTGGAGGTTTGCAAATCCATCGCCTGCTTGAGGCGCACGCACACATCAATCACAGGGGCAGGCATCACCAGCCAGCCCAGGCGCAGCCCGCCTGAAACCATTTTGGAAAGGCTGGACATATAGCCACACCACGCCTTTGCGCCGGGCACCTCGTCGGCAAGGGCCAGCAAGCTGGGGGGCGGGGCCTGCTCGTACCAGAGTTGGCCGTAGGGGTCGTCCTCCACCACCGGCACGCCGTTGGCTACTGCCCACCGCAGCAACTCCACGCGCCGCTCACGGCTCCAGGTGGCCCCGGTGGGGTTGGAGAAATTGCTCACCAAGTACAGCAGCTTGGGCCGAACGTGCAAGCTGGCCTGCATGAGTGCGTCCATGCGCATACCCTGCGCGTCGCAGGCCACGCCTCGCACATGAGCCCCGGTGAGGGCAAAGGCCTGTGTGGCGGCGAGATAAGCCGGGTTCTCCACCAGCACGGTGTCGCCCGGCTGCAAGAAGGCGCGGGCCAGCAAATCGATGCCCTGCTGCGAGCCGCTGGTCACCAGCAGTTCGTCGTCAGACACGGTCACACCCATGCCTTGCATCCAGTGCTGGAGTTGCCCACGCAGCGCGGGCTGGCCTTCGGTCAGGCCGTATTGCAGGCCACCAGGCTGTGGGCCTGCCAACGCCGCTTCGCTGGCCTGGCGCAAGCCTTCCACATCGATGGCCTGTGTGGCCGGGATTCCCCCCGCAAGCGAAATCAGGCCGGGGGTTTGCGCCCGTTTGAGCAACTCGCGGATCTCGCTTCGCCTGGAGGCTTGCGCCAAGTCGGCAAAGCGGTAATCGGTGGTTTTGGTGGTGAGTGTCATGCTTCCTTCAGGCCGCAGCGCTTGTGTGCGGCGATGAAGGCATTGTGAAAACTCAGGGCTGGGGGTTCAACTGAGCAATCCAACCCAACGCATTCCATTTACGCATGCGTAATGGCATGCATTCCTGCCCATCCGGCTCAAGAAGGGCTTTGGATCGATTCCAGCCCAAGAGTGTCAACTCAGTTCTGGGGATTGCGCCGCGCGGCCCAGAAGGTCGCCCCATCAGGACCGTAGCGTTCGGAGTGCGCCACCCCACGCGCCACATCGAAGCAGTCACCCTCCTTGAGGTGCTGAACGTTGCCACCCATCGTGAGCCAGAACTCGCCCTGCGCCACCAGCGCATGAGTATCAAACGGATGGGTGTGCGTCTCGTTGGAAAAGCCGGGAGCCCACTCGCGCAACAGCGCCTCGTCATAGCCCGCTGCCAGAGCTTGCTCGCGAAAGCCTTCGAAGTTTTCGGGTCGAGTCGTCATCATTTGCTCCGTTGATCCAGTGCCAGCACCGACAGGCCTGCCGCGATGAAAGCCAAACCAGCGCCCACGTTCAGGCCCGCCACTGTGCGCGGCCGACGCACGAGCCATGCCGACAACTGTGCCGCGAACGCCGCCATGAGCGCAAACACGGCAAAGGTCAACACCGCAAAAATCGCCCCATAGACCAGCATCTGCACCAGCACCGGGCCGCGTTCCGGAGAAGTGAATTGCGGAATGAAGGCCACCACAAACAAACCGGGCTTGGGGTTGAGCACATTCGACAGCAGCCCCGTGGCAAACACCCGCCACAGGGGCAAGCGCTCGCCCGGTGCAAAACTCACCAGATTGCGGGCGGCCAGGGCCTTGAATCCGAGCCACAGCAGATACGTCGCACCCGCAATTTTGACCACCCAGAATGCCAGCGGCGAAGTCTGAACCAGCAGTGCCAACCCCAGCGCCGCAGCCATCGAATGCACCATGATGCCCAGCCCCGCCCCGAGCGAAGACAGCGCCCCCGCCAGCCGCCCCTGGCTCAGCCCGCGGCTCACAGCGAGGATGTTGTCCGGGCCGGGCGAAAGCACCACCAGCAAGGCAGCGGCGGTGTAGGCGATGAGAATGTCGGGTGGAAACATGGGAGCACCCAGTTTAGGCGTTTGTACCTGTTCGTGCAGTCCCTGTCGCTACTTGCCCCAGAACTGTGCTCACTGGCACAAGGCCAGCAAGCGCGATGACAAATCGGTGAACAAGGCGAACCCCGCTGCGAGACACAACAGCGCCCCAGCCAAGCGTGTGGTGTGCTCGGGCTTGAAGCGGCGCAATTTGTTCCAGGCACCTGCCCCGGCCAGCAGCGAGACGCTGGTACCCAAGCCAAACAGCGCCATGCTCAGTGCCCCCATGAAGGGCCGGGTATTGAGCGCGGCAATCATGAGGGCGCTGTAGAGCATGCCGCAGGGCAGCAAGGCCCAGAAGCTGCCGGCGACGGCCAGGCCAGCGGGTTTGTGGGTGAAACGGGCCATGAGGGACATGGCCTTTTGGCCCACACTGTCGGCCCAGAGGGGTTGACGGGCAAGGATGAGCAGCATCAGCCCCCAGGCCATCACCAGCGCATGCGCAAGTGTCCAGAGCGGTTTGAGCACTGCCGTGTGCCAGTGCAGCCACCCAATGGCCTGCATGGTCGCGGCTGCCACGGCCCCGAGCACAGAGTAACCAGCAATCCGGCCAGCGTTGAGTATCAGATGGTCAAGCCAGCGCGCGGGGCGCTGCTGTCGACTGCACGCGCTGGCACAAACAGCCTGGCAAGGCGCGGCGCACATGGCCACGCAGTGCGGGCCGGAAACAAGGCCCATCACAAAGGCGGTGCTCAGCAGTTCAATCGACATGCGGCAAGCGTAGCAGACGCACGAGCACACCCGAACTGCGGCGGTGCGACTCTCGCCTGGATGGGCTCAGAAAAAATGCAGGCTGACAGGCAGGCATCCGGCCTCAGATGATGCGCGAGAACTTGGCGCGGGTGCGGTCGGCCTGGATGTAGCGATCGAAGGTCATGGCAATGGCACGCACGACAAACCAGCCCAGAGGCGTGACTTCAATGCCGCTGTCATCAAGCTTCACAAGACCGTCAGCCTCATAAGACTTGAGGTTTTCCAGTTCGTTGCGGAAGTAAGTCTTGAAGTCAATGAGCCAAGCCAGGTTGACCGACTCAAAAACCAGTCCGCCCTGGCACATGAGCGCCATGATGACGGCCCGCCGGAGCAGATCGTCGCGGCTGAGCGCCAGACCCCGCACCACAGGCAGGCTGCCGTGCTCAAGCAGATCGTAATACTCATCGAGCGTCTTGGCGTTCTGGCTGTAGGTGGCTCCCACCTTGCTGATGGCGGACACGCCCAAACCGACAAGGTCGCAATCGGGCTGGGTGCTGTAGCCCTGGAAGTTGCGGTGCAGGCGGCCCTGGCGCTTGGCCACGGCCAGTGAGTCTTGCGGCAAGGCAAAGTGGTCCATGCCGATGTAGTCGTAGCCAGCGGCAGTGAGGCGGCGGATGGCCATGTCGAGCATGACAATTTTGGAGGCACCATCGGGCAACTCCGCCGCGTTGATGCGGCGTTGCGGCTTGAAACGCTCGGGCAAATGGGCATAGGCATACAGCGCAATGCGGTCGGGGCGCAGCTCGCACACCTTGTCGAGTGTATGCACGAAAGAAGCCTGGCTCTGCATCGGCAGGCCGTAGATCAGGTCGATGTTGACCGATTCGTAACCCACATCGCGGGCATGCTGGGTGAGGTCAAACACCTGCTGGGTGGACTGCACACGGTGCACAGCCTTTTGCACCATGGGATCGAAGTCCTGCACACCGAAACTCAGGCGGTTGAAACCGAGTTTGGCCAACTTGTCGAGCCGCTCATTGGTAACTGTGCGGGGGTCGATCTCGATGGAGTATTCGCCGCCGGGGGTGAAGGTGAAATAACGCTTGAGCGTGCTGAACATCTCTTCGAGTTGTTCATCGCTCAGGAAGGTGGGCGTACCCCCACCAAAATGCATCTGGCTGACCTGCTGCCCCCGTCCCAGGTGCTGGGCAACCTGCGCCATTTCGCGCTCCAGATAGCGCAGGTAGGTTTGCGCCCGCTCCGGATGCCGCGTGATGATTTTGTTGCAGGCGCAGTAGTAGCAAAGCGACTCGCAAAACGGAATGTGAACATAAATCGACAGAGCGCGTGCCAAGCCTGCGGTTGCGCTGCGTCGCTCGTCTAACGCCTGGGCATATTCGACCGATCCGAACGCATCCACCAGCCGGTCTGCCGTGGGATACGAGGTGTAGCGTGGGCCGGGAACGTCGAAACGGCGAAAGAAATCAGGCGAAAGTGCGGTCATGGCGAAATTATGGTCAGGTGCGCGTAATGTGCCCAGAAAGATTCTTCCCCACTTTGACGCAGATCAAACAACACCTGACAGGGGTTACCCATAATCAGGGCAAACACTGATCCAAGTCAGTCCTCAAATGGCAACAAGATGTCAATTGGGGTGGCGAATAGGAGTCTTTCATGTTTGAAGTACCGGTTTCATTCGACGCTGCAAGCGGTGTATCCTCGGGCACCTCCAAGGAGCAACGCCGTATGACACCCCAAACCATCCGCGTGGCCTGTTCCAACTGCAACATGCGCGAACTGTGCATGCCTGTTGGCCTGAGCAACGAAGACATGGAACGCATTGACGATGTGGTGGCCACGCGCCGCAAGATCAAGCGCGGTGGAACCCTCTTCCGCAATGGCGAGTCGTTTACTTCGCTCTACGCCATTCGCACTGGTTTTTTCAAAACCTGTGTGACCACCGATGACGGTCGCGATCAGGTCACCGGCTTCCAGATGGCGGGCGAAATCATCGGCCTTGACGGCATCGTCAACGACCACCACACCTGTGATGCCGTTGCGCTTGAAGATGCCGAAGTCTGCGTGATGCCCTTCGAGAAAATTGAAGAAATCTCAGGCGAAGTCAAAGCGCTCCAGCACCATGTACACAAGATCATGAGCCGCGAGATCGTGCGTGAGCACGGTGTCATGCTGCTTCTGGGCAGCATGCGCGCCGAGGAGCGCCTGGCCGCCTTTTTGCTCAATCTGGTGCAGCGCCTGCATGCACGCGGCTTCTCTCAATCGGAACTGGTGCTGCGCATGACCCGCGAAGAAATCGGCAGCTATCTCGGCCTCAAGCTCGAGACTGTTAGCCGCACTTTCTCGAAATTTGCCGAAGACGGCATTATCGAAGTCAAGCAGCGCTACGTGCGCATCATGAACCCCGACGCGCTCAAGATCATCGTCAATCCGACCGTTTGTTCCTGAGCTTGCGCCGCTGATCCGGATCAGCGCTTGCGTTTACATCCTGTTGCTTTTTGCCTGTGGGGGCTCGGTCATAATCTGCGCAAAGTCCTCCCAGACTGAAAACAACCCGCAGGAGCCAGCCCCATGTATTTCGTCATCATTGCAGTCATCCTGACTGCACTCAAACTGATGGAAGTTCTGCCTTTTGCCAACTTGGGCTGGTTCTGGATTGCCGCCCTTTTCATTCTGGCTTCGATATGGTGGTTCTGGGCCGACAGCTCAGGCTACACCAAACGCAAGCAGCAAGAGCGCATGGACGACAAAGTGAAAAAGCGCGTCGAACGCCAGAAAGAAGCCCTGGGCTTGGGCATCAAGAAGAAATAAGAAACCGCCTCAGGCGCGGCCCCCGAGGCGCTTCAATCCCAGCCACTGCTGCTGCCAGAAACCGCGCCCGTAATCGCGCCCCTGCTCCACTTGGTCGCGCACGCCAGTAGCATCAAACCGCTTTTCAAAATTGGCCGTGCCAAACAGCATGTCCCACCAAGGCAGCAGCACGCCAAAGTTGTGCCCACCGAGCACGTGCCCCGGTGACTCATGGCCCAAGCCGATGGCGTGGTGCAGCCGGTGAAAGCGCGGACTGACCCAGAGCCGCTCCCCCACCCGCCCAAACCACAGCCGCAGGTTGGCGTGCTGGAAGCTCTCGCTCAACTGGGTGATAAAGACGATCGCCACAAACTGAGCCGGTGCCACACCAATGAGCTGGCCCACACACACCAGAATTACGTCGCGGATCAGGTCGTCCAGCAGGTGATTGCGGTTGTCAGACCACACCGTCATTTGCCGCTGCGAGTGGTGCAGGCTGTGCAGCCCCCACCACCAGTTGAACTGGTGCTGCCCACGGTGAATCCAGTAATCCACAAAGTCAAACACCACCAGATACATCAACAAGCTGACCCAGGCCACGTCGGTCACGCCCGGCCAGAGATCGTCCAGATGCCAGGTGGGCCAGCCCATCACCCGCATCCAGCCCCACGCGTCGTCCATCAAGGGCGCGATGCTGAAAAACATGGCCAGCCTGAACAAGCCCAGACGGTGGATGCAGGTGTACAAAATGTCGGTTCGGATGGTAGCTCGGTCGGTAACTGGTTCAACAGGTTTGAACTTTTGCATGGGCACCAGCACACACGCAATAACAAGCAACTGCAGCAAGCCCAACAGCAGCCACATCGTGCCGCCGTATGCAACTTCGAGCCAGCCACCCATGCCCAGCGCGTAGGCCAGAGGCTGCACCGAGGACTCAAACACCCAAGCGTGGAGCTGGGAAAAGTGATCTGCAAACCAGTCGAGCACCACGTTCATGGTTT
>JBJOKU010000058.1:0-7424 GCA_046045925.1 Pseudomonadota bacterium | reverse complement strand
GGTGCGCAATATCACTGATGAAATGGCGAAGAATCCGGGCTTTGTGGGCGTGGATACCGACTTGCGCCTGAACAAGCCGGAAATCCGCATGGAGGTGGACCGCGAGCGTGCCGCCGACATGGGTGTCAGTGTGGATGCTGTGGCCCGCGCGGTTGAAACCATGATGGGGGGGCGGCAAGTCACGCGTTTCAAGCGTCAGGGCGAGCAGTATGAGGTGGTTGTGCAGACCAGCCCGAGCGGGCGGGACACACCCGACGACATCGAAAAGATTTTTGTGCGGGGCCGCGCAGATGCCATGGTGCCGCTTTCTGCGCTGGTGAAGATGCAGGAAGTGGTGGTGCCGCGCGAACTGAATCACTTCAGCCAGCGCCGCAGTGCTTCCATCACGGCGGGGCTGTCAGCCAATTACTCGCTGGGCGAAGCGCTTGAGTTCATGAATGCCACGGCGGCCAAAACGCTCAAACCCGGTTACAGCACGGATTTGAACGGAACTTCACGCGAATTCCGCAATTCTTCGGGGTCGCTCACGGTGGTGTTCATTTTGGCGCTTCTGTTCATCTTTCTCGTGCTGGCTGCGCAATTTGAGAGCTTTGTGGACCCGCTGGTCATCATGTTCTCCGTGCCCTTGTCGATGGTCGGTGCCTTGCTCGCCTTGCAGTTCACGGGCAGTACGCTCAATGTGTTCAGCCAGATTGGCCTGATCACGCTGGTGGGGCTCATCACCAAGCACGGCATCCTGATCGTGGAGTTCGCCAACCAGTTGCGTGAAAGTGGCATGGAGCTGATGCAGGCCATTCAGCAGTCAGCCACGCAGCGCCTTCGCCCCATTCTCATGACCACTGGCGCCATGGTGCTGGGTGCTGTGCCCTTGGCGCTGGCCACGGGAGCGGGTGCTGAGAGCCGCAAGATGATTGGCTGGGTGATTGTGGGCGGCATGTCGCTGGGAACCTTGCTCACCATCTTTGTGGTGCCCACTGTTTACGTGCTGTTTGCGCGCAAATCAGCACCAGGTCCCATCAAGGACAAATCCTCAACAAATGCGGAACCTCCGTTTGCTGGCGAGATCGTAGCCAAGTGAACTTTGAAAGCTCTTGTGATTGATTCTGTGTTTGTCAAATGGAGCCAGCGCCAGTTGCTGGTGCTGTTTTCCGTTTCTTGTGCGGCCCTGCTGGCCTTTGGCTTGTATTTGCAGCATGTGGTGGGGCTTGACCCATGCCCCATGTGCATCGTGCAGCGCTATGTGATGGTGCTGATCGTGCTCTGGGCTGCAATATGGGCGGCCATTCCCAAGCTCTGGGCCTCAACGATCGGACTGGTCGGTTGTGCCTTGCTGGCCATCGGTGGTGCTGGTGTGGCAGCCCGCCAGAGCTGGATGCAGTGGTATCCGCCACAGGTGCAGACCTGTGGGCTGGATTTTTATGACATGGTCGAAACCTTGCCCATGAAGCGCGCCTTGCCCATGATCTTCCGGGGTGGGGGCGACTGCACCAAAGTGGACTGGACTTTCCTGGGGGGCTCCATCGCCAACTGGTCTTTCCTGGCCTTCAGCGTCATTGTGCTGGCATCCGTTTCCTGGCTGTGGCGGTCGCGCCGCGCTGGCACAGCACATTGATGCACGCACCGCCAGCTGCCCTCAGGCGGTGATGGCCGTGAGCAATTCGGTCTCGATATCCAGTTGCGTCCTGTTGTTCTGCAAGGCGGGGCCATCCACCAAGAAAGTGTCTTCGACCCGCTCGCCCAGCGTGGAGACTTTGGCCAGTTGCAGGTTGACGCGGTATTTGGCCAGCACACGGGCGATTGAATAGAGCAAACCCACGCGGTCGCTGGCCGATACGTTGAGCAGCCAGCGCTGACCCTTGTCGTCGGGTTGCAGCGAGACGCGGGGCGCAATCGGGAAGCTCTTTACACGGCGGCTGACGCGCCCCTTGGTGGGCATGGGCAGTTCAGCCTGCGTGGCCAGCACCTCGGCCAGACTGGCCTCGATCATGGGCATCAGCTCGCGGTAGTGGTCGTCTTGCGCGGGGGGTACCACCTGGAAGGTGTCGAGCGCGTAGGCACCGATGGCCGGCGCATCTTTGGTTTGGCGAGGCCGCGAGGTGTGAACGCGGGCATCGAGCACGCTCAGACCCTGCTGGTCAAAAAAGCCGCAAATGCGGGCGAACAAGTCGGGCTGATCGGGGGCGTACACCAGCACCTGCATGCCTTCGCCCACAGGCGACAGGCGGGCTTTCACGATGGGGCGCTCGGCACCGATGTGGCGCGAAATCATGCGCACATGCCAGGCGATGTCGCTCGCGTCGTGACGCATGAAGTAGCTCACGTCCAGCGTTTCCCAGAGCTTTTTCTCGGCCTCAAAGGGCAGGGCATACAAGGCGGTGAGCTTGAGGGCTTCGCGCTTGCGCTGCTCCACTTCGGCTTGTGCGTCGGGGGTGCGTCCGCCCAGGGCACGCAGGGTGTAGCGGTAGAGGTCTTCGAGCAGCTTGCCCTTCCAGGCGTTCCAGACCTTGGGACTGGTGCCGCGGATGTCGGCCACGGTGAGCAGGTACAGCGCGGTGAGATGGCGCTCGTTGCCTACACGCTTGGCAAAGGCGGCAATCACGTCGGGGTCGCTCAGGTCTTCTTTCTGCGCGATGCGGCTCATGTGCAGGTGCTCGGCCACCAGAAACTCGATGAGCTTGGCATCTTCTGCGGCAACGCCATGCTGCTTGCAAAAGCGGCGCACTTCCACAGCACCCAGCTCGGAGTGGTCGCCGCCCCGGCCTTTGGCAATGTCGTGGAACAGGGCAGCCGCGTACAGCACCCAGGGCTTGTCCCAGCCGGCGGCCAGTTGCGAGCACTGTGGAAATTCGTGCGCATGTTCCGCCATGAAGAAGCGTCGCACATTGCGCAGCACCATGAGAATGTGCTGATCCACCGTGTACACATGGAACAGGTCGTGCTGCATCTGGCCCACGATGCGGCGGAACACCCACAAATAGCGCCCCAGTACCGAAGTCTGGTTCATGGTGCGCATGGCGTGGGTGATGCCTTCTGGCGTTTGCAGGATGCGCAGGAAGGTGGCGCGATTGACCGGATCGTTGCGCCAGCGCGAGTCCATCACGCCACGGGCGTTGTACAAGGCGCGGTAGGTGCGGGCCGAGAACCCGGCCAGCGCCACGCTGTTCTGGAACAAGGCGAACGTTTCGAGAATGGCGTGGGGCTCACGCTCGTAGAGGTCGTCGCTGACCACGTCGATGAGGCCGCCCTTGCTGGAGAAGCGCTCGTTGATGGGGACGGGTTCATGCTGATGCGGGCTGATGCGCTCTTCGATGTTGAGCAGCACGATCTGGTTGAGCTGAACCACGGCCTTGGCCGCCCAGTAATAGCGCTTCATCAGCTCTTCGGAGGCCTTGCGGGCGGACTTGCTGCTGCCGTCGCCCTCGTAGGTGTAGCCAAAGCTCTCGGCCACGGCGTTTTGCATGTCAAACACCAGCCGGTCTTCGCGCCGTTTGGCAGCAATGTGCAGGCGGGCGCGCACGAGGCTCAGCAGGGCTTCATTGGCCTTGAGCTGCTTGGCCTCCAGCTTGGTGATGATGCCCTTGCGGGCCAGATCGTCCCAGCTCTTGCCCAGGCCTGCCGCTTTGGCCACCCACAGCAACACATGCAGATCGCGCAGGCCGCCGGGGCTTTCCTTGCAGTTGGGCTCCAGCGAGTAGGGCGTGTTTTCCTGCTTGGTGTGGCGCTGGTTCATCTCCAGCGTCTTGCCGGTGAAGAATGCGCGCGCATCCATTTGCGCCATGAAGCGCTTGGCAAACTGGGTGTACAGGCTCTTGCGCCCGCAAATCCAGCGCGACTCCAGCAGCGAGGTCTGGATGGTGATGTCGCCCGCAGCCTCTTGCAGGCATTCGCTGAGCGTTCGCACGCTGGAGCCGATTTCCAACCCCAGGTCCCAGCAGTGGCTGATGAAGCTGTCGAGGCTGGTTTTGAGGGCAGAGCCTTCGGCAATCTCGGTGCCGTCGGGCAGCAGCAGCAGCACATCCACATCGGAACAGGGGAACAACTCGCCCCGGCCAAAACCGCCCACGGCCACCAGCGACCAGTCGGGGGGCAAGCCCGATTCAGACCAGAGCCTCGTCAGCGCCAAGTCGGTGGCTTGCGCGAGTTTGGCCAAGCGCGTCTTGATGCCGCGCGTGGTGCCACTGGTGGCGGCAATGCTGGCCACAATGGCGGCCTTGCTGGCTGCGAATTCGCGCCGGAGGCTGGCGATGTCCATGGGAACGGGTGAGATCAAACGGCTTGCGGCGTGGCGCTCGGCACAAAGTCCGGCACGGCCGGGCTGCCCGCCGAGACGGTCAGCACCTCGTAGCCGGTTTCGGTGACGGCCACCGTGTGCTCCCACTGCGCCGACAGCGAGTGGTCGCGCGTGACGATGGTCCAGCCGTCGCCCAGCTCCTTGATGTCACGGCGCCCGGCGTTGACCATGGGCTCGATGGTGAACACCATGCCCGGCACCAGCTCTTCGAGCGTGCCTGCACGGCCATAGTGCAGCACCTGGGGCTCTTCGTGGAACACCTTGCCAATGCCGTGGCCGCAGAACTCGCGCACGATGGAGAGGCCGTTGCCCTCGGCAAAACGCTGGATGGCAAAGCCGATGTCGCCCAAGCGTGCGCCGGGCTTGACGCGCATGATGCCGTGCCACATGGCCTCGTAGGTGAGTTTGCACAGCCGCTTGGCCTGGATGGATGTGTCGCCAATCACGAACATGCGACTGGTGTCGCCATGCCAGCCGTCCTTGATGACGGTGATGTCCACATTGACGATATCGCCCTTTTTCAGCGCCTTGTCGTTGGGAATGCCGTGGCAAACCACGTGGTTGACACTGGTGCAAACGCTCTTGGGGTAGGGTTGGTAGCCGGGCGGGCAGTAGTTCAGCGGGGCGGGAATGGCCTGCTGAACCTGGGTGATGTAGTCGTGCGCCAGCTTGTCGATCTGGTTGGTGGTGACACCAGCCTGAATGTGCGGGGTGAGATAGTCGAGCACCTCGGAGGCCAGACGGCCAGCCACGCGCATGCCCGCAATGTCTTCGGCGGTCTTGATGGTGATGGTCATGGGGGGAGATTATCCCCGAGCGGCCCGAATGAGACGGGGCAATAAATTAAAATCCCGGTTTCTCCCTCCCACCTGTCAGGCCACACTGTGACCCAGCACATCGAATTCTTTCTGGGCGGCAATGCTCTGCCCGCCTTCCGTGCCCAGCAACTCACCCAATCCGCCCAGGCGATTGCGCCCCAGATCACTGCGCTGCAAGCGCGGTTTGTGCACCTGGTCGGTTTTGATGCCGCCCCCGATGCCAACACCCGCAACACGCTGGCGGCTCTGCTGGAGTACGGCGAACCCGCGCCCGATCCTGTGGAGGGCTTCAAACTCATCGTGGCCCCGCGCCTGGGCACCGTGTCGCCCTGGGCCAGCAAGGCCACCGACATTGCCCGCAACTGCGGCCTGACTCTGCACCGGGTGGAGCGCGTGGTGGAGTACACCCTGCGCCTGAAAAAGCCCCTGCTGGGCTCGGCCAAGCTGGGCGAGGCCGAAATCGCTGCCGTGGCCGGTTTGCTGCACGACCGCATGACCGAATCGGTGCTGCCTAGCCTCAATGAGGCCAAGGAGCTGTTCACCGCCCTGCAAGCCCAGCCCATGGCGCATGTGGACATCCTGGGTGGCGGTCGCGCCGCGCTCGAAAAAGCCAATGTGGAATGGGGCCTGGCTCTGGCGCAAGACGAGATCGATTACCTCGTGAACGCTTTTGCGGGCGAGGGCGGCTTGAAGCGCAATCCCACCGACGTGGAATTGATGATGTTCGCGCAGGCCAACTCCGAGCACTGCCGCCACAAGATATTCAACGCGCAGTTCACAGTGGACGGCGTGGCGCAAGAGAAAAGCCTGTTCGGCATGATCCGCAACACGCACCAGCTCGCGCCCCAGCACACCGTGGTGGCCTACAGCGACAACGCCTCCATCATGGAAGGCACGACGGTCGAGCGCTTTGTGGCCAAGTCCACCGCCGAGCAGCCCGCTCCCGCCTACACCCGCGAAGCCGCGTTGCAGCACATCCTGATGAAGGTGGAAACCCACAACCACCCCACCGCGATTTCACCCTTCCCCGGCGCGAGCACGGGCGCGGGCGGCGAGATTCGCGACGAGGGGGCCACAGGCCGTGGCTCCAAGCCCAAGGCGGGCTTGACCGGCTTCACCGTCTCCAAGCTTGGCCTGGATATTCCCGGCCACAGCGCCAGCCCCGTGGGCAAGCCCGACCACATGGCCAGTGCGCTGGAGATCATGATCGACGGCCCGCTGGGTGGCGCAGCCTTCAACAACGAGTTTGGCCGCCCCAATCTGGCCGGCTACTTCCGCGAGTACGAGCAGCAGGTGGGCGACACCTACCGCGGCTACCACAAGCCCATCATGATCGCGGGCGGCATTGGCGTGATTGATGCCAAGCTCACCCACAAGATCGAGTTCCCGGCAGGCACACTGCTGATTCAATTGGGCGGCCCCGGCATGCGCATCGGCATGGGTGGCGGCGCGGCCAGTTCCATGGCCAGCGGCACCAACGCCGCCTCGCTCGATTTCGACTCTGTGCAACGCGGCAACCCCGAGATTGAGCGTCGTGCGCAAGAGGTCATCAACCACTGCTGGGCGCAGGGTGAGGCCAACCCCATTCTCGCCATCCACGACGTGGGCGCAGGTGGCCTCTCGAACGCCTTCCCCGAGCTGGTGAACGACGCAGGCCGTGGCGCACGCTTTGATCTTCGCGCCGTGCAGCTCGAAGAAACCGGCCTCGCGCCCAAGGAAATCTGGAGCAACGAGAGCCAGGAGCGCTACGTGCTGGCCATCGCGCCCGAGTCGCTGGCGCAGTTCAAGGCCTTCTGCGAGCGCGAGCGCTGCCCCTATGCCGTGATCGGCGTGGCCACCGAGCAGCGTCAGCTTTACCTCAGCGAAGAACCTCTGCCGTCGCGAGCGGGCGGCGGGCTAGGCGCACGGAGCGCAGGAACCGGAATGGACTCGAATGTCCATGAGGATTCCGAGCACCGCGCAACAACGCCCCCCGCCTGCGCAGTAGGCAGCCCCGCAGTCGACATGCCCATGAACGTGCTGCTGGGCAAGCCGCCCAAGATGCACCGCGACGTGCAGCGCAAACAGCAAAAACTCGCCCCGCTGGACCTCATGCCCGGCGGGCAGATGGTCAGCCTGCAACGGGCTTGCGTGGATGTGCTCTCGCACCCCACCGTGGCCTCCAAGCGATTCCTCATCACCATCGGCGACCGCAGCGTGGGCGGCCTCACGCACCGCGACCAGATGGTCGGCCCCTGGCAGGTACCCGTGGCCGATGTGGCGGTGACCATGGCCGACTACAAGGGGTTTGCCGGTGAGGCCATGAGCATGGGCGA
>JBJOKU010000057.1:0-7425 GCA_046045925.1 Pseudomonadota bacterium | reverse complement strand
TTCCTGCTGATTCAGGCCTATGCCAGAGCCCCGGCATCTGTGATCACGCCCTACATGTATGTACAGATCGGTGTGGCCATGACTTTGGGCTTTGTCGTCTTCCATCACATTCCCGATGGTTTTGCCCTCGCTGGCATGGCCATGATCGCCGTGTGCGGGGCGCTGGGAGTCTGGCTGGCAGTTCACGAAAAGCGCCAAGCCATACAGCTTGAACTGGAGGTCTGATGCAGACCCTGCGCTTTTTGATAAGCTGTCTGCATGGCCCAGTATTTCGAAGTCCACCCTGACAACCCGCACCAGCGTCTGCTCAAGCAGGCCATCGCCCTCATTGAAAAAGGCGAAGTCATCGCCCTGCCCACCGACTCCAGCTACGCGCTGGTGTGCCACCTTGACGACAAGGCCGCCGTGGACAAGCTGCGTCGCATCCGGCAGGTGGACGACAAGCACCCCATGACCTTGCTGTGCCGCGACTTGCAGGAGCTGGGTACCTACGCCAAGGTGGACAACGCGCAATACCGTTTGCTCAAGCGCGGCACCCCCGGCCCATTCACCTTCGTGCTCGAAGCCACCAAGGAAGTGCCGCGCCGTGTGTGCCACCCCAGCCGCAAGACCATCGGCCTGCGCGTGCCCGAGCATGTGACCGCGCAAGCCCTGCTGTCGCTCTACGGCCAACCGCTGCTGGCGACAACGCTCATCCCGCCCGGCGAAACCGAGCCGCTCAACGATGCAGAGCTAATTCGCGAACGCTTCGAGCATGATCTGGGCGCGGTGATCGACTCCGGTGCCTGCATCGCTGAACCTACCACCGTGGTGGACTTGAGCGAGGGCGATGCGACGGTGCTGCGCGTGGGGCGCGGTGACCCGGCGCAACTGGGCTTGTAAGCACCCACGCAGTCGAGCGTGCCGCCCCAAACACAGAGGAAAACGCATGAGCCATCAGGGAGCCTCGCACCAAGAGCCCAGCCAGTTTGCCCTGCTCAGGCAAAAACGCTTTGCCCCCTTCTTCTGGACTCAGTTCTGCGGCGCGGCCAACGACAACCTGTTCAAGTTCGCCTTCACCGTGCTGGTCACTTACCAGTTGCAAGTGAGCTGGTTGCCCGCGCAGCAGGCGGGCTTGGTGATTGCGGCGCTGTTCATCCTGCCCTTCTTGCTGTTCTCGGCCACCAGCGGGCAGCTCGCCGACAAGTACGACAAGGCGCGGATCATGCGCATGGTGAAGAACTTCGAAATCTTCATTATGCTGCTGGCGGCCTATGGCTTTCTCGCGCACCAAATTGCCGTGCTGCTGGCCTGCACCTTCCTCATGGGCCTGCACTCCACGATCTTTGGCCCGGTGAAATACGCCTACCTGCCGCAGGCCTTGCAGCCGCATGAACTGACCGGCGGCAACGGCATGGTCGAGATGGGCACCTTTGTGGCCATCCTGCTGGGCAATCTGGCGGGTGGGTTGCTGGTGGCCATTCCCGAAACCGGGCATCGCGATGTAGCCATTGGCTGCGTGCTGCTGGCACTGGCGGGCCGAGCCGTGGTGCAGGCCGTGCCCTTTGCGCCACCCCCTGCGCCCGACCTGCGCATCAACTGGAACCCGGCCACCGAGACGCTGCGCAACCTCAAGCTCGCTCACGGCAATTTGGTGGTATTCCGCTCGCTGCTGGGCATCAGCTGGATGTGGTTTTTTGGCGCGGTGTTTCTCAGCCAGTTTCCGAGCTTTGCGCGGCTGGTGCTGCATGGCGACGAGCATGTGGCCTCGCTGTTGCTGATGGTGTTCTCAGTGGGCATTGGCGCGGGCTCTCTGCTGTGCGAAGTGCTCTCGCGCCGCATGGTGGAGATTGGCCTCGTGCCGCTGGGTGCGATTGGCATGAGCGTGTTTGGCATTGATCTCTACTTCGCCTCGCGCCACCTGCAAGACGCGCTGCCCGCAGGCACGCTCATGGGCGTGAGCGCGTTTGTCTCACAGGCCGCACATTGGCGCGTGATGATCGACCTCGCGCTGCTCGCCGCATCCGCAGGCATCTACAGCGTGCCCATGTACGCGCTCATCCAGATGCGCAGCGCCCCCACGCACCGCGCGCGCATCGTGGCGGCCAACAACATCGTCAACGCACTGTTCATGATCGCCAGCTCGCTCATTGCCGGGGCCTTGTTAGGCGCGGGCGCGAGCATTGCGCAAATCTTCCTTTTCACCGCGCTGGCCAATGCGGTGGTGGCGGGCTACATCTTTTTGCTCGTGCCCGAGTACTACCTGCGCTTCATCGCCTGGGTGGTGGCCAACATCGTTTACCGCTTCCGGGTGCGCGGCCAGCAGCACATCCCCACTGAAGGGCCCGCCGTGCTGGTGTGCAACCACGTGAGCTTCATCGACGTGGTGCTGATGAAGGCCGCCAGCCCCCGGCCCATCGTCTTCATCATGGACCACCGCATCTTCCGCACACCGGGGCTGAACTGGTTCTTCAAACTGTGCAAAGCCATTCCTGTGGCCCCCAGGAGCGAAGACCCCGAAGCCTACGAAAACAGCTTCAAGGTGGCGCAGCGCGTGCTCAAAGACGGCGACCTGATCGGCATCTTCCCTGAAGGCGGCCTCACCCGCGACGGCAGCTTGCAGCCCTTCAAACCCGGCCTGCTGAAAATCCTCGCCCACGCCAAAGAAGCAAGCGTGGAGCCGGTGATCGTGCCCATGGCGCTGACCAACCTGTGGGGCAGCTACTTCAGCCGCATTGAAAAAAACGGCGCGATGACACGTCCATTCCGCCGGGGCATGTTCAACCGGGTGGGCTTGAATATCGGCCAGCCGGTGGCGGCAGATGCCGTGACAATGGAAAGCCTGCAAACCACCGTGGCGCAACTGCTGCACCCAACCGCACGCAAGCGTTGACCTTTTTATCGCCATTCCGGTTCAACCGGACAGGAGAATTTCATGCTCTGGATCACCCCCATCGTTGCTGCCGTGCTCACCATGGTTTACATCCGCCTGGCGTTCAACGTCATTGGCCTGCGCCGCAGCAACAAGGTGTCGCTGGGCACGGGCGGGGTGGATGCGCTGGAACGCGCCATTCGCGCACATGGCAACTTTGCAGAATACGTGCCGCTGGGTCTGGTGTTGATGCTGGCGCTGGAATGGAACAAGGCCCCCATGCTGCTGGTTGCTGCGCTGGGAGCCTTGCTGGTGGCGGGGCGTCTGCTTCATGCCAAAGGCATTCAGGAAACCGGCACGTTCAAGAATCGTGTTCTGGGCATGAAACTCACCTTCGGTTCACTGGGCCTGCTGGCCCTGGCGAACCTTGGGTGGGTGGCTTACGCCGCTGTACGAGGCTGAATAATATCCTTGCAAATATTGAACTTTGATCGATAATTGCAAGGATGTCTGAATCAAGTCCACGCCCCTATTTCATTGATTCCGTCCGCGATGAGCTGCAAGCGAATCCGGGGGTGGCTTTGCTCGGCCCGCGCCAAGTGGGCAAAACCACGCTGGCGTTGCAACTGGCACAAGAGCAAGCCAGTGTTTATCTGGATTTAGAGTCCGAGCGCGACCGCGCCCGGCTGGGTGAGCCCGAACTGAATTTGCCTGCGTGGCAAGACAAGCTGGTCATCCTGGACGAAGTGCACCGCGTGCCACAATTGTTCGCCTCGCTGCGCGGCCTGATTGACCAGGCGCGTCGGCAGGGGCGTCGGCAAGGCTTGTACCTTTTGCTGGGCTCGGCATCGCTGGATCTGGTGTCCAAATCGGGCGAAAGCCTGGCCGGACGGGTGGCGTATCTGGAGCTGCCGCCCTTTGGCGTGACCGAAGTCCCGGACGATGCGGCAGACCGGCTGTGGCTGCGCGGGGGATTTCCAGACAGCTTCCTGGCCAGCAGCGACGCACGCAGCCTGCGCTGGCGAAGCAACTTCATCCAGACTTACCTGGAGCGTGACGTGCCACAGTTTGGCCCCCGCATCGCTGCGGAAACCCTGCGCCGCTTCTGGATCATGCTGGCCCATCAGCAGGCCAGCATGTTGAACGTGGCGCAACTGGCGCGGGGCTTGGGGGTGAACGCGACCACCGCACACAACTACATCGATTTGCTGTGCGACCTGCTGCTGGTGCGCAGGCTGCAACCCTGGCATGCCAATGTGGGAAAACGCTTGGTGAAGTCGCCCAAGGTGTACGTGCGGGATTGCGGTTTGGTGCACGCACTGCTGAACATCGGCAACATGGACGATTTGCTGTCCCATCCGGTGGTAGGTGCCAGCTGGGAAGGCTTTGTGCTTGAGAATTTGCTGTCCTGTGCACCGCGCGGCACACAGGCGTTTTTCTACCGCACCAGTGGCGGGGCTGAAATTGATATCTTGCTGCAACTGCCGGGAGGCAAGCTGTGGGCCATTGAAGTCAAGCGCAGTCTGAATCCGAAACTCGAACGCGGCTTCCATGAAGCCTGCGCCGACTTGCAGCCCGATCAACGCCGGGTGGTCTGCGCCACCCCCGAGCCGTTCTGGATCAAGGAGGGCATACAAGCCACACCGCTGCGGGCTTTGTGCCAAGAACTGATGCAGTCAGTACAGGCTTGAGATCAGCGCTTGCCGCGCGGCGCTGCCGGTTTGCGGGCGGGAGCGCCCACTTTCACCACGGGCACCTTGCGGGCAAAACCTTCGGGGCGCGGGCCACGGGGTTTGCCAGCGAAGCCGTTGTCGCTACCGCGCTGGTCGTAACCACCGCGCGACTCGAAACCACCACGGGGATCGAAACCGCGTGAATCCTGGCGCTGCTCGAAGCCGCGATCATCGTTGCGGCGGTTGTCGAAACCACGGTTGTCGTGGCCGCGGTTCTCGTATCCGCGATTTTCGAAGGGGCGCTGCTGTTCGAAACGGCCACCACGCTGATCGGTCATGCGCGGATCGAAGCCATGCTGCTTCTGGCCACGGCCATCGTTGAAGCTGTTGCGCTGGCCGAATGAACGCTCGTCGCGGTTCTGGAAGGGTTGCTGGAAGCCTTCGTCGCGGCGGGCGGGGCGGCGCTCTTCAAAACGCGCTTGCTGCTGGCGGTCATCGCCACGGCGCTCGTCGTTGCGGCGGTCGCCGAATCCGGAGAAGTTGTTGCCGTAGCTGTCACCAAAGCCGCGCTGTTTGCCACCCTTGAAACCACCGGCGGGTTTGCCACCGCGTGCACCGAAGTCGCCACCACGGCCTTGACCGGGCATGCCACGGCCACCGCGCTCGCCCTTGGGCGGCAGGGGTTTGTTCTTGGGCTCCAGACCGGGGATCTCGGTCGCCTTGAAGGGTTGCTTGGTGTAGAACTCGATGTCGGCGATCTTGCGGCGCTCGCGGAATTCGGCAATCGTCACCGCCGTGCCATCGCGACCGGCGCGGCCCGTGCGGCCAATGCGGTGCACGTAGTCTTCGCTCTTCAAGGGCAGGCCGATGTTGATGACGTGGCTGATGCTGGGCACGTCGATGCCGCGCGCGGCCACGTCGGTGGCCACCAGAATCTGGATACGACCCTGGCGCAGCATCATCAGGCGGCGGTTGCGCATGCCCTGGCTCAAGGCACCGTGCAGGGCAACAGCACTGAAACCCTCTTGCGCCAGCTCTTCGGCCAGTTGGTCGCACTCGATTTGCGTGCTCGAGAAAACAATGGCCTGCTCGATGGTGGTGTCACGCAACCAGTGATTGAGCAGGGCACGTTTGTGCTGGGCGTTGTCGGCCCAGTGCAGCAATTGCTGGATGTTGACGTGCTTTTGCTGGGGCGAGCTGATCTCGACCTTCTGCGGCTCGCGCATCACGCGTTCGGCCAGCGCCATGATGCGGCGCTCGAACGTGGCCGAGAACATCATGGTCTGGCGGCGCTCGATGGTGAGCTGGTTAACTTCAGCCAAGTCGTCGGAGAAGCCGAGATCGAGCATGCGGTCGGCCTCGTCCACGACGAGGAACTGCACACCTTCGAGCTTGATCTGCCCGCCACGTTGCAGGTCGAGCAGGCGGCCCGGTGTGGCCACCACGAGGTTGGCGTTCTGCAACTGCGCAACTTGCTTGCCGTAGGGCATGCCGCCCACCACGCAGGCGATGCGCACGCCACGCATGTGGCGCACCAGCTCAATCGCGTCATGCGCCACCTGCTGCGCCAGCTCACGCGTGGGGCACAGCACCAGCGCACCGGGCTCGGCAGCCTTGAAGTTGCGCGGATCAACCGGGTTTTTGCGACGGGGACGCTTGGGTGTGGGCAGGCCTTTTTCGGCGGCTTCGGCCACCTTGCGGGCCCAGGCATCGCGCTCGGCTTGCTCGGCCTCGCGTTGCAGGTTTTGCAAGGTGTTGAGCACGGGCAGCAGGAAGGCGGCGGTTTTGCCGGAGCCGGTCTGGCTGCTCACGCACAGGTCGTTGTACTGGTGGGGCTGGCCGTCCACCGATTCACCCATGGCCAGCGGAATGGCGCGGGCCTGCACAGTGGTGGGCTGGGTGTAGCCCAGTTCAACCGTGGCTTGCACCAGCTCGGGGGCCAGGCCCAGTTCGGCAAAGGGATTGGGCACGGCAGCGGCTTGTGCGGCCTCATCGGCAGCCAGTTCTGCTGTTGTGGGCGCAGTGGCCTCGATCAACTCGGACTCCACGCCATCGGCCGTGGGGTTGGACAAAAGGGCTTCGCGGGAAGCGGCTTCAAAAGATTCAGACAAAGACATGACAAGTACCCGCGCTTGAGTTTCGCGCGGGCATCCATAAGGGTCTTCTGCGGGGGGCAGTGGGTGACCGGAGGTTGAAAAACACATCCGCCACCCAAGGTATCTGCACTGGAGGTCAGTGCGGCGGTTGCGCAGATCGCTGATTCAGCGCGGCAACCTCAAGCAACAAGTGGGAGATGCAATCGAAAACGCGATTGTCTCACAAGTCCGGGTTTTTACCTAGCGCCAGATTTCAATGTCCCCCGCATCAGTTCACCACGCTGCACCGAACCCGGTCTGAAGGCCTGCTCCAACCCCGCCAGCATCTGTCGGGCTTTGGTTGAATTATCAGTACCGAGGTTGCAGACGTACACGTCCAGCGTGACTGCGCCGAGTTCGGGCCAAGTGTGAATCGCCAGGTGCGATTCGGCCAGCAGCAGCACGCCGGTGACACCGCCGCCCGGCTGCTCGCGCTCGGGAAAGCAGTGCCAGCATTCGCCCACGATGTGCAGTCCTGCTGACTGCGTGTGCTGGCGGGCAAGTTGGCCCAGGCGCTCGGCATCAAGCAGAAGCGCGGCATCGCAGCGGCATTCGTGCAGGTCGGCGGTGAGGTGAAGTCCGTACATGGGTGTCCTGTGCGGGAGTATCGCTCAGCCGGTGCGCACACCAATGAGCGCTTGCGCCACTCGGTAGCCGCGTGTGTAGGACTCTTCAAATACCGAGTACCCCGACCAGTCGCTGTGTGCCATGGCGATGCGTCCGGTGCGCAATACGCCATCGGCAAAACGCTGGTGCAGGTCGGTCA
>JBJOKU010000056.1:0-7454 GCA_046045925.1 Pseudomonadota bacterium | reverse complement strand
ATGAAAGCGCGGCCATGGTCGAGACTGTATTTGTCGTCAAGCTTCACCGTTTCAAGGGCGCGACGAATGTGTTCAGGCAGGGGGGCGTTCATGGGCTTGTCTCGCAGAAGAATTGCCGCCAGTTTAGGTTGTCACCCCAGATGAAATATTGCTTTTATTGCCCAATCAATTCTTGTTCTGGCAATTTTGTTTCAACAAATCATTTTCCAAAGAAATTATCGATCCCCCATCAGGGCCGCCGGGAATTCGCTGTGCATCACCCGCTCAGCCCAGGGTTGAAGCTTGGCCGAATCTGCACGCAAAATTTCGTGCTTGACGCTCAGCAGTTGGGAAGGGTGCATGGAGAAGCTTCGCAAACCCAAGCCCAGCAACAAGCGCGTCATGGCCGGGTCTCCGGCCATTTCGCCGCACACACTGACCTTTTTGCCAGCAGCCTTGCCTTGCGTAATCGTGTCTGACAGCATGCGCAGAATGGCCGGGTGCAGCGGGTCATACAGGTGAGCCACCGACTCATCGGCACGGTCAATCGCCAGCGTGTACTGGATCAGGTCGTTGGTACCAATGCTCAGGAAGTCGAAGTACTTCAAGAAAATCGGCAACATGAGCGCGGCAGCCGGCACTTCGATCATCGCGCCAATCTGTACTGACCCATATGCCACGCCCTTGGCATCGAGCTGGGCGCGGGCGCGGTCAATCATCAGCATGGTTTGTGTGATCTCGCGCACATGGGCCAGCATGGGAATGAGCACATGCACCTTGCCGAACGCCGCAGCGCGCAAGATGGCCCGCAACTGGGTGAGGAACATCTCAGGCTCTGACAAGCTCCAGCGAATGGCCCGCAAGCCCAGCGCAGGGTTGGGGTGGCCTTCATCCTTGACCGCGTGGTCCAGCGGTTTGTCCGCACCAATGTCGATGGTGCGAATGGTGACTGGCAAGCCGTGCATGCCATCTACCGTGCGCCGGTAAGCCTCGAACTGCTCATCCTCTCCGGGCAGATTGCCATGCCGCCCCATGAACAGGAACTCGGTGCGAAACAGCCCCACGCCCACAGCCCCCACCGCTACAGCGGTGTCGGAGTCTTCGGGCATTTCGATGTTGGCCAGCAGTTCGATCTTTTGATCGTCAAGCGTAATGGCCGGGGTGTTCTTGATGCGGTTGAGGCGCACGCGCTCCAGCTCGGCCTGCCGTTGCTTGAACTGGTACTCGGCCAGGATGATGGGCGAAGGATCCACCACCAGCACACCGGCATCGCCGTCGATGATGATCCAGTCGTCCTGCTTGACCAACTGGCTGGCGGTGCGCGCACCCACCAGGGCCGGGATGTCCATGCTGCGGGCCACGATGGCCGTGTGCGAGGTTTTGCCGCCCACATCAGTCACGAAACCGGCGAACACCGATTTTTTGAACTGGATCATGTCGGCCGGAGAGAGATCGTGCGCCACCAGAATGAGCGGCACATTGTGCCCCTCATCGCCAGGCAACAGCTCCTGCTGCGTTTTGCGGTGCGCAGCGGCTGCGGCGGGCGAAGGAGCTGCCGCAATCTGCGCGGGCGTGAGTCGGCCCTGCATCACGCGAAGCACACGCTCAACCACCTGCTCCAGATCGGCCTTGCGCTCTCGCAGGTACTCGTCGTCCATCTCCTCGAACTGGCGCACGATCTGCTCAAGCTGCGTATTGATCGCCCATTCGCCGTTGTAACGGCGCTCTTCGATCCAGTGCTTGACACCAACCTCCAGCTCCTTGTCGGTCAGGAGCATCAGGTGAACTTCCAGCAAGGCCGCCAACTCGGGAGGTGTCCTGACACCTGCCTTCTCATCCGCAATCAACTCCTGCTGCAAGCGGGTCAACTCGTCCACCACCACATTGCGGGCATCGCGCACACGGGCAATCTCGGTCTCCACCTGCTCCGGCTCGATGAAATAGCGGGCCACGTCCAGGCGACTGGACGCAATCAGCACGGCTCGCCCAATGGCGATGCCGCGCGATACCTCAATGCCGTGAACCGAAAATGTCATGTCTCTCTCTGTGCTTGTTTATCGTTGTGATGTTGACGGGGCGTGATGACACTGGCATGTCTGCCAGCGCGGGCTTACTCGCCTTCGCCGAACTTGTCGGCAATGAGCGCCAGGATTGCGTCCATGGCCTGCTGCTCCTGGTCGCCGCTGGTTTCAACTTCGACCGTGGAGCCGATACCGGCCGCCAGCATCATGACACCCATGATGGATTTGGCGTTCACACGGCGCTCGCCCTTGCTCATGAAAACCTCACAAGGAAAGCTGCCTGCCACCTTCGTGAGTTTGGCGCTGGCGCGAGCATGCAGACCCAGCTTATTGCTGATGGTCGTGGTGGTTTTGATCATGTTTTCTCCGAGCTTGGTATTGTGGTGCCGTGACCGCGACCTGCATGACACCTTGCGTGCCACCCGCCACGGCTCGCGCCACCAAGGCATCAAGCGATTCATTGCGGTAAGTCACAGTGCGCAGCAGCATGGGCAGGTTCACCCCGGCCACGAGTTTGGTCTTGACACCATCGACCAGTTTTTGCGCCACGTTGCTGGGCGTGGCACCAAACACGTCGGTCATCACCAAAGCGCCTGAGCAATTGAGCTGCGCCAGGGCAATGCGCGCGATGGCCAGTGTTTCCTCAGGCTGGGCATTGGGCTGCACATCGACAGCGGCCACCCAGTCATTGCTGTCAGCAAAAACATGCATCACGCAGGATTTGAGCGCTGAAGCCAGTGGTGCGTGCGCAATGATGACGATGCCGTTCATGTGATGATTATGCCGTCAGCACGTGCATCACCCTTCAGTGGCGATCAACTTTTGGGAGTTGCCCACCAGAAGTACAAATACGCCCCGAGACAGCACAGCCCGAAGATCGAAAACGACCACTGGAAAGCATGCAACTCCGTCATGCCCAGACTGCCGAACCACTTGATCATCAGCCCCATGCCCCACTGCACCACAAATACACCCGAAAAGATGAGGAAATTGAATGCCGTGAGCGCCCTTCCCGCCAACTCCGGGGGAAATGACATGCCCACAGCAGGCGGGATGTTTGACACGCAAGTGTTGAGCATGAGAAACACCACCCACATCCACCACGGGGCACCGGGGCCGCTCAGGCAAATCCCTGCCAGGCACAGCAAGCTCAAAGGCACCCCCCAGGCCACCAGATGGTTGGCCTTGATGCCACGTTTGCTCAGGCGCGGATTCACCGCCCCCCATGCGAGAAAAGTGAAAAGCATGAACACATTGAGCCAGAACAGGCCGTGTGCCGTTTCCTGAACCGTCAAACCCGTGACCTTGTTCATCCATGGCCCCGCCCACAGGGTTTGAATGGCCAGCAAGCCACCGTAATTGAAAACGCCCAACGGGGCCATGCGGCGGAAATAGGGGTTGAGCCAGACCTGCTTGAGCCCCACAGCACCCGCACCGGGAGCCTTCACCTCCCAGACATCGGGCACCCATTTCACGATCAGCAACATGCACAGCAGCACCATGATGGCCAGCCCCTCGAATAGCGGTCGCCAGCCAATTTGCGGAATCAGCCACTCAATGGGCAGGGTTGATGCAATCAGCCCCGAGGAAGCCGCCATCAGCATCCAGGAGTTCATGCGCAATTGCAGCTCTGCGGGCAGCCAGCGGCGATAACTCGTGAGCGCCGCCATCAGGCAGGCACTCACACCCACCCCGGTGAGCAGGCGCGCCACGAAAAGCGAGCCAAACGTCTGTGCATGCGAAAACACCATGCAGCCAATACCGGCCACACTCAACAGTACAAGCTGCACGCGCTTGGGGCCATAGCGGTCGAGCCACTTGCCCAGCGGCAATTGCATCAAGGCGAAGCCCAGAAAGAGCGAGCCCGACAGCAAGCCCAGATCACCGGGATCGAGTTGCAACTCCCGCGTGAGCGTGGGCGACAGAATGGCCGTGATGGCGCGCACCAGTGCGGAAAAAAAATACGCACTCGCAAACGCAAGGAACATCTGCACAGCTACCAAGCACAGCCTCCCAGTGGGGTGTTAACGGGTGTTCAGGAGCGCGAATGGTAACAACAGAAGTGCAAATAGCTCAGAAGACACACCAGACCGAACACCCCCATGCCCGCCTGGTAAGCCAGTACTTCAGCCCAACCTGCCGCCTTGAAGGCATCGATCAGCAGGCCCACGCCCCACTGCACCGTGAACACGCCAGCGAAGATCATCAGGTTGTAGGCCGAGAGGGCGCGACCCGCCCATTCAGTGGGCATGGCCATGCCCACAGCAGGCTGCAAATGCGCCACGCTGGAACTGAGCACGAGAAAAATGATCCACGCCCACCAGGGAGCGGCGGGTCCTGCCCAGCAGATCCAGGCCAGACAAAGCAGGCTTGGCGGCATGCCCCAAGTGGCCAGATGATTGGCCGTGATGCCCTTGCGGGCCAGCCACGGATTGGCGCTGCCCCAGAGCATGAAGGCCAGCATCATGCAGACATTGATCCAGAACAGTCCCGTGGCGGCCTGTGCCGCGTTCATGCCGCAGACCTTCACCATCCAGGGCCCCGCCCACAAAGTCTGGATGGCCACCAATCCGCCGTAATTGAACATCCCCACCGGTGCTGTTCGCCTGAAATAGGCATTGGCCCACACCTGCCCATATCCCGACACCTGGCTGGCACCATTGCTTTGGGGCCAATCGGGCACCCACCAGCGAATAAGTGCCATCGACAACAAAACGATCAAGGCCATTCCGTAGAACAGCACGCGCCAGCCATATTGCGGCATCAGCCACTGCACGGGCAGGGTTGAGGCAATCAGGCCCAACGCGCCGGCCATGAGCATCCATGAGTTGGCTCGCAACTGCAAATCACTGGCCAGCCAGCGACGGTAACCTGTGAGTGCGGCCATGAGGCAAGCCGCCACCCCCACCCCCATGAACACCCGCGCCAGGAGCAATCCGGTAAACGATTGCGCGATGGCAAATGCCAGACAGGCCAGCGCAGCCACGCTCAGCAGGCACAGCTGCACGCGCCTCGGCCCATGGCGATCAAGCCAGCCTCCAAGAGGCAATTGCATCAGCGCAAAACCGAGAAAAAAACCACCTGAAAGCAGCCCCAGATCGCCCGCGGAAAGCTGGAACTCGGCAGTCAACGTGGGCGCAAGAATGGCGGTAATCGCCCTGGCCAGCGAGGAAAAGAAGTACCCGGCGGCAAACGCGGCAAACAGCGCCATGGCTGGACGGCGATCAAGCACTTGGCGGGCTGGGGCGACAGACATTGTTTTCCTTATTGCAGCTTGATGCCGCCAAAAAAGGTTTCGGAGATTTCCCCCGTCAACCCCTTGGGGGGCTTGGCGATCACGGCCACTTGATAGAGCTGCGAGCCGGTGGCAAAAAAGGCGGCATCAACTGCCATCTCCTGCTGCGCTTGTTGCCCCGTTGCCCTGAGCCTCACCGCACCCGCATCGGCCTTCGCCAGATTCAAGGGGCTCAGTTGTGCGCCAGGCTTGAGGCCCCAGTGTTTGCCCACCACCTCGCGCCACACCACCAGCGACTTGGCTGCCAGAGCAGTTTCACCCACGTCTGCCGTTGTCAAGGCAAAGGTGAGACCACCCGTTTCACAACTGGCCACAGTCATGCGCGTCACAGCACCATGAACAAAGGGCACGTCGCGTGCATGGGTCTCGGGCTTGCAGGGCATCATGGCCAGCAGCGCGGTATCGCCCAGCCGCGACTCGCGCCAGTTGAAAATGGGGCTGCACGCCCCCAGGGCCAGTGCAGACACAAGCGACAGCAATAGCAGTCTGGAAAGCCCGAAGGCAGCGGTGGGGTCGGATCGCATCGCGGCATTATGCGCAGGGCGTGATCCAACTCAAGCAGTGGCACGCCTTATCCCTGACAATCTGCTGATGGTTTTCATTCCAATCTCGACTCGTCACATGAACCGCAGGCGCATCCTGTTGGCCGGCCTCGCCATGCCCGGCTTCTTGTCGATTGCCCAAGCCAAGGACACCCACCTGCCACGACCCAAGTCGCTCGCGCTGGTGGCGCAACAGGCCCAATCGCGCGGCGAACCTCTGGTATTGCTGGTCAGCCTGCCCGGCTGCCCCTATTGCGAACTGGTGCGCCGCAATTACCTCAAGCCCATGCGTGAGCAAGAAGGTTTGGCTGCCTGGCAAATCGACATCCGCGACAAGGCCCCGCTCACCGGTTTTGATGGTCAGGCCACCACGCCTCTTGCCGTGGCTCGCCAGTGGCAGATCAAGGTCACGCCCACCGTGCTTTTTCTGGATGCCCAAGGGCGAGAAGTGGCGCCCCGTCTCGAAGGAGTGGCTGTGGTGGACTTTTATGGCTCCTACCTCGAAGAGCGCTTGAACCAATCGCGCCAGACGCTGGCCGCCAGCAAAAGCTGATTCACGTGCTGGCGCGGATGCGCTTGACCAGTGCCGTGGTCGAGTAGCCGTCAACAAAGCTCAGCGCCAGCGCCTGCCCGCCGTAGCTTTCCACGAGCTGGGCTTCCTTGAGCTTGCTCATGTCGTAGTCGCCACCCTTGACGATGATGTCCGGGCGAAGCGCGTCGATGATTTCAAAAGGGGTGTCTTCGTCGAACCAGGTCACCACATCGACACTGGCCAGCGCAGCCATCACGGCGGCACGGTCTTCGAGCTTGTTGAGGGGCCGGTCTGGCCCTTTGCCCAATCGCCGCGCCGACGCATCGGTATTGAGCGCCACAACCAGACTGCCGCCTTGGGCACGGGCCTGTTCGAGATAGGTCACATGGCCGCGATGGAGCACATCGAACACGCCATTGGTAAACACCACGGGCCGGGGCAGTTGCGCCATGCGCACAAGTGCAACTTGCGGGGAGCAAATCTTGAGGGTCAGGGACATCCTGCAATGATACCGGGCAGAGCCACTACACTGTGCCAATGAACACGCCCACTGCCCTGCTGCCCGCTGAAGACCCCTTGCGCCGCACCTTGCACGACGAGTTGCATGCCCGTCCGCCTGCACACGTGCGCCTGCCCGCGCTCATCGTCTATGTGGCGGTGCTCAATGCGCAAGTCTCGCGCGAACAGGAATTGGCCCACCTGCAAAAACTGGCTGGGTCGCAAGCGCTTACTCTGGATGACCTGCGGGCCAACTTCCTGCGCTTGCGGCTGGATGGTTTTTCCCTCAAGTGGGAACGCCACAGCGAATTCACCCGTTACTCCATCGTGCAACCCCTGCCCGAAGACATCTTCAGTGGCCCGGGCAACCCCGATCTCACCCCTTTCTGGCGCTTCGACCACAGCTGGCTGGCTGGCATTCCCGGTCAAACCTTCGCCGCCATTGAGCTGTGCATGGCCCACGCCGACATCCACCAGCCCGACCTGTACGAGCGCATCCAGCAATGGTGGGGCGGATATTCGCCCGTGGTCTCGTTCATGGGCGCGGGTTCACTCAGCGCCGGACGCGGCCCGCACTCCTGCGCAGC
>JBJOKU010000055.1:0-7484 GCA_046045925.1 Pseudomonadota bacterium | reverse complement strand
TTACGCCAGCGGCTACACCAGCGCCTTCATGGGCAAGCTCATGCTGTTCAAGGAAGTGCAGTGCGAGGCTTGCGGGGCAGAGCACTGCAAGATTGTGGGCAAACCGATTGAGGAGTGGTCTGACGGCGAGAGCTACCGGCATTATTTCGAGTCAGACTCGTTGCTCGAAAAAATCGAGGTACTCACCCAGCAAGTTGAAGCCCTCAAATCGTCGATCGATACAGGAGAGGGCTCAAGCCTGATCGGAAGCTCCGTCGCATTCCGCAAAGCCTATGACTTGTTGCGACGGGCAGCCCAGACCCAGGTGACTGTGATGCTCACTGGCGAGACGGGCGTGGGCAAAGAGCGTTTTGCACGCACTCTGCATGACATGTCCAGCCGCAGCGCAGCCCCATTTGTCGCTGTCAATTGCGCAGCCCTGCCCGCCGAGTTGATTGAGTCCGAATTGTTTGGTGTTGAAAAAGGGGCTTTCACCGGCGCGCACGCTGCCCGGGCCGGGCGTTTTGAGCGCGCAGACGGGGGCACCTTGTTCCTCGACGAAATCGGCGATTTGCCACTGCCAGCCCAGGCCAAGCTGCTGCGGGTGCTGCAAGAAGGAGAAATTGAGCGCCTGGGCTCCGAATCCACACGCAAAGTCAATGTGCGTGTTGTCGCGGCCACCAACGTGGACTTGAACGAAGCCGTCAAGCAAGGCAAGTTCAGGCGCGACCTCTGGTATCGCCTCAACGTCTACCCCATCGCCATTCCACCCCTGCGCGAGCGCAATGGCGATGTGGAGCCTCTGGCCCAAACCATGCTCAGTCGCTTTGCACCCTTGCACAACAAGCGCATCACAGGCATCTCCGACCGCGCCATGCAGGCCCTGCACGAGTACGACTGGCCCGGCAATGTGCGCGAAATGGAAAACCTCATCGAGCGAGGCGTGATCCTCGCCATGCAGGGCGACCAAATCCAGTTGGAAGACCTCTTTCCCAACCACCCGCTGGCCTCGCAATCGATGATTGACCGGCAAGGCAGGCTGGCACACACACCCAGCGCGGCGGATTCAGCCTTGTGTGACCGCATCATTTCCAGCGGCATTGCCTTTGAAACACTGGAAGCACAAATCCTGGAGCAGGCCGTTCGCAAATCCAGCGGCAATCTCTCCAAAGCCGCCCGCATGCTCGGCTTGACGCGCCCGCAACTGGCCTACCGCCTGAAAAAGACCGCCAGCGGCGGTTCCGCAGAAACAGGCACCTCCACTGAGGGACAAGCATGAATCATCGAACCGTTTCCATGACCGCCGCACTGGCACTTGGCGCGATGCTATTGCCGCCCCTCACGCCTGTCCGCGCACAGGGCGTTGCAGAAGACAGCTTTGTGCTCGGCACCAAAGACATGCCTTCGTGGCCAGGCGGCGAAGCCCCCGCATCCATCACGCGCAAGAACCTGGAGCTGCACTTGTCCCATCTGAACCCGGCGATGGCTGAAATGGTGCGCCTGGGCTGGATCGAAATGCCTGTGCGCAAGACCACATCCTTCGATCTGGAGCAGGGCTATGTGGACATGAGCCGCCGCCACGCTGGCAAGGCACGCCTGAACCCGGGCGGAGCCGGCCTGGCCCACTACGCGGGGGGAAGACCCTTTACCCAGGAACCCCAAACCACCGATGCGCAGGCTGGTGAAAAGATCGCATGGAACTTCCGTTACCGGCCCGGTGACGGTGGCGGCATTTCCCCCATCCAGTGGAAGTACGTCGATCTCGCCACAGGCAAGGTGGACCGGCTGCTGAAAGTGGAGGTGCGCTTCATGAAGTTCAAATACCGCACCCGCAGCGCTCCCAAGCCCGATGTACTGCCCAACCCCTCGGGGCTCTATTTTTCAAGCCACCTCAGGGTAATGGAGCCCGTTGATTTGCGCAGTACGCAGTTGCTGATCCAGCGTTACGACGACGACAGCAAGCTCGACGACTCGTACATGTACATGGCCTTCAACCGGCGGGTGCGCCGCCTTGCACCAGGGCAAGCCACCGATGCTTTTCTGGGCTCCGACGTGATGATCGAGGACTTCGAGGGCTACAACGCCCGCGTCTCCGAGATGAAGTGGCGCCTGCTTGAAACGCGCTACCTCCTGATGCCGTTTTTCAATCACGATGAGTTGAAACTCTCTGACGAATTCAAGGACCCGCAAGGATTCCAGTACGTCTCGTTCGGCGGCCAGGGCGGATGCTTCCCCAGCATCCACTGGCAACTGCGCAAAGTGCATGTGGTCGAGGCCGTGCCAGTCAATCCTGATCACCCGGTGAGCAAGCGCCTCTTCTACTTCGATGCCCAAACCTACGAGATCGGCCTGAGTTCCATCTTCGACCGCAAAGGCTCCCTGTGGAAAGTGGGCATCTTGGGCAAATCGCACCCCGACCACCACTTGCCGGTGAATCGCGGCAGCGGCATCCCCATCAGCGATGCAGGGGCAATGATTGACGTGCAGGCCAAGCATTGCTCCACCGCCCAGTTCAAGTCCATCGCCGATCCGGCCCTGAGCCCGCCGGGCTTGTTCCAGGTGCAAAACATGCGGGGCGATTGATTCCCGCCGCTGCCATCAGGGTCTTGATCGAGCCTGTCTAAACCAAAGTCTAATACCCGGCACAGCCGATTCCTCCTATCGTCCGTTCCCAGCGTCGAACCCGTTTCGGCGATGTGTTCGTTCCGCTGCAATGCGCGGTTTTTGACATGGGGCCATGCGCCCCTGGAGACAGGAGACAACGATGGCTGTGCTCAACCGAATGGACTGGTACGACCTGGCCAGGACCACCAACTGGACACCGAAATTCGTCACCGAAGACGAGTTGTTCCCCCCCGAGATGTCGGGCGACTTCGATATGCCACTGGAGAAGTGGGAAGGCTACGACGAGCCCTACAAGCAGACCTACCCCGAGTACGTGAAGGTGCAGCGCGAAAAAGACGCGGGGGCCTATTCCGTCAAGGCAGCGCTGGAGCGCAGCCGCATTTTCGAAAACGCCGATCCGGGTTGGAAGTCGGTGATGAAGTCCCACTACGGGGCCATCGCGCGGGGCGAATACGCCGCCTCCAGCGGCGAGGCCCGCATGATGCGCTTTTCCAAGGCCCCCGGCATGCGCAACATGTCGACACTGGGCTGCATGGACGAAATCCGCCATGCGCAGATGCAGTTGTTCTTCCCGCACGAGCACGTATCGAAAGACCGGCAGATGGACTGGGCCTTCAAGGCCTACGACACCAACGAGTGGGCCATGATTGCTGCCCGCCATTTCTTTGACGACATCATTCTCACGCGTGACGCCATCAGCGTCTCGATCATGCTGACCTTCAGCTTCGAGACCGGCTTCACCAACATGCAGTTCCTCGGCCTGGCTGCCGATGCCGCAGAAGCCGGCGACCACACCTTTGCCAATCTCATCTCCAGCATCCAGACTGACGAGTCTCGGCATGCCCAGATTGGTGGTCCCGCGCTGAAGCTGCTCATTGCCAACGGCAAAAAGGCCGAGGCCCAAAAACGGGTGGACATCGCCATGTGGGGCGCATGGAAGCTCTTCTCCGTGCTCACCGGCCCCATCATGGACTACTACACCCCGCTGGAGCACCGCAAGCAGTCCTTCAAGGAGTTCATGGAGGAATGGATCGTCGCCCAGTTCGAGCGGGCGCTCACCGACATGGGTCTGGACTTGCCCTGGTACTGGGACATCTTCCTCAAGGAACTGAGCGAAACCCACCACGGCATGCACATGGGCTCCTACTACTGGCGCCCCACCCTGTGGTGGAACCCGGCTGCCGGTGTCACCCCCGACGAGCGCGCGTGGCTCGAACAAAAGTACCCCGGCTGGAACGACACCTGGGGCCAGTGCTGGGACGTGTTCATCGATAACGTCGTCGACGGCAAGATGGACAAGGCCTACCCCGAGACCCTGCCCTACGTCTGCAACATGTGCCAGCTGCCCATTCTGGGCACGCCGGGCAAGGGCTGGAACGTCAAGGACTACCCTTGGGAATACAACGGTCGCCTCTACCACTTTGGCTCGGAGGTTGACCGCTGGTGCTTCCAGCAAGAGCCCGAGCGCTATGCCGGCCACTTGAGCATTGTTGACCGCTTCCTCGCGGGAATGATCCAGCCCATGGACTTGGGCGGTGCCCTGAAGTACATGGGCCTGGCACCCGGCGAATCCGGTGACGACGCGCACAACTACGCCTGGGCAGAGGTGTACCGCGCCCTGCGTGCCAACAAGAAGACGGCCTGAACGGCCACCCACCGACATTCAGGAGAGTGCCTCATGGCCATGTATCCCTTGACCTCCAATTTTGAAGGCGACTTCGTGCTGCAGCTCGTCGCCGTGGACACCGAAAACACCATGGACGAAGTGGCCGCAGCGGCCGCCGTCCACTCGGTGGACCGCCGCGTGCGGGCCCGCCCCGGACACATCTTGCGCGTGCGCCGCCAGGGCGCCACCGAGTTCCTGCCGCGCACGATGAAGGTAAGCGAGTCCGGACTCAAGCCCACGGAAACCGTCGAGATCATCTGGGAGCCCGCATGAGCTTCAAGAAAGTGTGCACGCTGGACGACCTCTGGGAAGGCGAAATGGAAGCCTTCACCGTCAACGGTCACGAGATTTTGCTGGTCTGTGCCGAAGGCGGCAGCGTCAAGGCCTTCCAGGGCGTCTGCCCGCACCAAGACATCCCGCTGGTCGAAGGCAAGTTCGACGGCAAGAAAGTGATTTGCCGCGCCCATCTCTGGCAGTTCGATGCCTGCACGGGCAAGGGCATCAACCCCGACGACTGCGCACTGGCCGAATACCCGGTGCGCATCGACGGCGAAGACGTGCTGGTGCAGACCGAGGGCGTCCAGCCCCTGTTTGCCCACAGCTGAACAACCCAAACTGGAGAACCCGATGAGCCAGACCACCTCTGCGCAGGCCCTTCACAACAACATGGTCGGCCCGGTGATGCGCTGTGGCGACTTGGCCATGGCCGTGATCGAGGCCGCCAAGGTCGACAACCCCGGCAAGGATGTGTTCGTGGACGACAAGCGTGCCTACGTGCGCATCCACACCAACCAGGAAATGATCCTGCGCCGCCAGACGATCGAGGAAGAACTCGGCCGTCCTTTCAAGATGAACGATCTGGAGGTGGACTTGAGCAGTTTTGCCGGCCAGATTGAAAGCGGCGATGAATCGATCCGCTTCTATTTCGACAAGACGCTGTGAGCACCCACCAAGACACCCCAGCAGGAGACCCCATGAGCAACGTGGAAGTTCTGAAGCCCCTCAAGACCTGGAGCCACCTGGCCGCACGCCGGCGCAAGCCCAGCGAGTACGAAATCGTCAGTGCCAACCTGCACTACAACGACAAGCGGCCCGACTCGCCCTACGAGCTGTCTCCCGACATGTTCATGAACCAGTGGTACAAGAAGAACACGTTCGGAACCCAGCTCAAGCACGCCGACTGGAACGCCTTCCGCGATCCGGACGAGGTGGTGTACCGCACCTACAACCTGATGCAGGACGGGCAGGAAACCTACGTGTTCAGCCTGTTCAACCAGTTCAACGAGCGTGAGCACGACAAGTCGTTCGATCCGCGCTGGGCCGGCACGCTGGCCCGCTATTACACGCCCTCGCGCTACCTCTTCCACACCGTGCAAATGGCTTCGGCCTACGTGGGCCAGGTCTCGCCCGCCAGCACCATCACCAACTGCAGCTACTTCCAGCTCGCCGACAGCTTCCGCTGGCTGAGCCACACGGCCTACCGCACCAAGGAGCTGTCGCTGACTTTTGCCGACAAGGGCTTTGGCCGCGACGAGCGCCAGTACTGGGAGCAAGATGCCATCTGGCAGGGCTACCGAGAGCTGATGGAAAAGCTGCTCACCGTCTGGGACTGGGGCGAGGCCATCGTGGTGCTCAATCTGGTGGCCAAGCCCGCCATCGAAGAAGGCGTGCTGCGCAAGCTCGGCGAGTCCGCCCGCCACAACGGCGACACGCTGCTGGGCCTGCTCACCGATGCGCAACTCATTGACTCGGCCCGCCACCGCCGCTGGGCCGCCGCGTTCGTGAAGATGGCCCTGGAAACACCGGGCAACCTGGAGTTGATGCGCGGCTGGATCGCCAAGTGGGAGCCGCTGGCCGACCAGGCCATCGAGGCCTACTGTGCCGGTCTGCCCGATGCGGCCGATGCCGCTGCCTCGGCCAAACGCGCTACGCGCGAATTCCGCCAGTCACTCGGCCTGTGAACCGTTGCCCATGAGCCACGCCAGCATCGTCAACGAGCCGGATGGATCGCGCTTTGACGCGTCCGCAGGAGACACCCTCTTGCGTGCCGCCTTGCGTGCCGGCTTGGGCATGTCTTATGAGTGCAACTCGGGTGGATGCGGCAGTTGCAAGTTTGAATTGCTGGAAGGACAGATCGAGAGTCTCTGGGACAGCGCACCCGGACTCACCGAGCGCGACCAACGCAAGGGCAAGCACCTGGCCTGCCAGTGCCGCGCCGTGGGCGACTTGCGCATCAAGGCCTCTTTCGCCACCGAGTACGTTCCCCTCAAGCGCCCGCAGCGGCTGCGGGCCCGGCTCATCGGCCAGCACGACCTGACCCACGACATCCGGGAGTTCCGCTTTGCCGCGCCGGGTGCTGCCGACTTTCTGGCTGGCCAATACGCCATGCTGGATTTGCCCGGTGTCACGGGCAGCCGTGCGTATTCGATGTCCAACATCGGCAATGCGCAAGGCGAGTGGCACTTCCAGATTCGCAGGGTTTCCAAGGGCCAGGGCACGGCGTGCCTGTTTGAGCAGTTGAAGCCCGGCGACGAAATCGGTCTGGACGGCCCCTATGGCATCGCTCATTTGCGCGCCGAGGCCCCGCGTGACATCGTGTGCGTGGGTGGTGGCTCCGGCCTCGCTCCGATGATCTCGATTGCACGGGGCGCTGCGGCTGCGGGCATGCTGGGCAAGCAGCGTCTGCACTTCTTCTATGGCGCACGGACACCGCGCGATGTTTGCGGACAAGCACTGTTGCTCGAACTGGGTGATGCCGCAAAACACATCGAATACATCCCGGTTGTCTCGGAGCCCACCCCTGACTGGAACGGAAAAACCGGCTTTGTCCATCAGGCGCTCAGCCATGTTCTTTCGCAGCCCCTGAATACCTGCGAGTTTTACTTCGCTGGGCCGCCCCCTATGACCCAGGCCCTGCAAGAAATGCTGATGGTGGAACACCGTGTCCCCTTCCAGCAAATTCACTTTGATCGATTTTTTTGAGAGCCAGGGAAGACGTGAGAACCAGAGGCATGCGACGAAACAGAGGCCCCTCCCTCATTCCGCGGGGACGCTCGAGGAATTGAATTTTCAACCTTAATCAGGAGACAAAAATGAAGCAAAGTATTTTTCGGCCCCGGCGCCATCAAGTAGCGCTGGCGGCAATGTTGGCGACATGTGTAGTGCACACGACTGCGAGTGCACAGGATGGAAAGCTGATTGCGGACGACTGGAA
>JBJOKU010000054.1:0-7519 GCA_046045925.1 Pseudomonadota bacterium | reverse complement strand
TCGTTTGCGCCGAGGAAGTAGGCTTGGCGGACGAAGAAGCTTTCTTCGTTGTAGTCGGTGTCGATGAACCAGCAGGCGATGCCGTCTGCGCCGTCGCTGCGCACTTCGCCTGTAGAAGGGTCGAACACGTCCACGCCGTTGACTTTCACCTTCACTGGCCCGGTGGGCGCTTGGCCTGCTTTCACGGGCTGGCTGGTGGTTGCGTCGAGGATGGTGATGTCGGGCTCACCAAAGATGACGAAGAGGTTGCCCTTGCCGGTGTTCTTGAGGTCTTCGGCCATGTGCAGGTCGGCGTTCATGCGGGCCTTGAGCACGGGGATGCGGCCCAGCTTTTCAAATTCGCTGGAGTGCGCGTCGTAGTTGAAGGCGCAGGCCACGAGCACGTCAAAGCCAGCATCGCCCGCCTCGCGGGCGGCGCTCACCAGGTCGGGGCGCGAGACGGTGCCGAACTCGGGGCCGAGGAAGATGGCGGCGCGTTTTTCTGCACCGCCCTCGCCCTCAACGTAGCGCCCTTCGGCGCACACATAGTTGCCCGGCCAGGGCGTGAGCGATGTGAAGCTGATGCGGTCTGCCTTGTGCGCCTGCTGCACGCCCGCCATGCGCAGGTTTTCCAAGATGATGGCGGCGAAGTCGCGAACGCTGGTGCCATAGCCCACCTCGGGCTCGGCCACGAAGTGCTTGGGCTTGGTGCCGTCGATCACATCGCCGTTTTCGTCCACGCCCAGTGTGCGGTGCGGCGAGAGGCTTTCCACCGTGAACGGCCCGGCCACGCGCACCTTTTTCTTGTCTTCATAAGGCTTGTCGTAGAGAAACTCAAACTCGGCCTTGGCGGCAATGGAGGCATCAATCTCTTTCTGCCGGGCGATGCGCTGCGCCCACCAGTTGGCGTGCAGCTTCTTGGCGGCTTCGCTCCACTTGGCGTCAAGCTCGCGGGGAATCTCCCACTCTTGCCAGCCCTTGCCCAGCGCCGCATTGAGCTGCTCGCGCAGCGGCTCCAGCAGGGTTTGGAACTTGTCCCAAATCACGTCGATCTCGGCGTTGTTGGCGATGCTCTTGAGCGTGATGTGCGGCACGCGCTCATAGACAAAACCGTGGGCGATGTTGCCGCGTGTGGGCCGAGAAGACGGTGCGCTGCGCGTAACTTCGGCCTCTTTCAAAGCCCCGTCGGCGCTGTCGGCCAGCAGGTAGTAGGGATAGCGCGCGCCCATGATGCGCGAACGCGCCAGGGCCAGCGCCACGCGCGAGGTGTCGATGGTGATCCAGCGGCGACCCCACTGCTCGGCCACATAGGCGGTGGTGCCGCTGCCGCAGGTCGGGTCGAGCACGAGGTCGCCGGGGTCGGTTGTCATCAAGATGCAGCGTTCGACCACCGAGGTTGATGTTTGAACCACATAAACCTTGGGGTCGGAGCGAGACTTAATTCCTCCACTAATATCGTCCCAAATATTGTCGAATGTGGCGCACGAAAAATCCAAAAAGCAACGCTTATAGGCGATTCGAGCGCCCTCAATAGTGATACGGCTAGCCTTTATCACGCGCGACATTCCGCTTGCTCCGGTTCGCCATCCGCCAGATGTAGGTCGATATGACTTACCTTGAAAAAGGACTGGAAATTGCGTTGTTTCGGAACCAGATCTTGAAGTTAGGCCTTGCTTGAAAAAGGGATTCAGTCGTCCTTCGGAAAGACCCGTCACCGCCTCATCAACAGATAAGCGAGTTTCAGTACCACGATCATCTTGAGAAATTAAGTATCGTGTCGCGCCAGCCTCTCCAATGACAAGGGGTTTGAGCAATTCTCGATACTTCAGCTGTTGCTTATCCTTCGCATAGAAAAGTATGTACGTCGTCACGTTGTCCAAATAGTCAGACCCCATCCCGACGGCGCTCTTGTACGAAATGCAGGAAATCGAGTTCCCTTCCCCAAACACCTCATCCATCACCGCCCGCACCCGGTGCACGTTCTCATCGCCGATCTGCACAAAGATCGAGCCCGAATCGGTGAGCAGATCGCGGGCGACGGTGAGGCGGTCGCGCAGGTAGGTGAGGTAGCTGTGGATGCCGTCGCGCCAGGTGTCGCGGAAGGCTTTGACTTGCTCGGGCTCGCGGGTGATGTGGCTTTGGTTGCCGTCTTTCACGTCACGGCTGGTGGTGCTCCACTGGAAGTTGCTGTTGAATTTGATGCCGTAGGGCGGGTCAAAATAAATGCATTGCACTTTGCCGCGCAAGCCTTCGCGCTCGGCGAGGCTGGCCATCACGCTTAACGAATCGCCCAAGATCATGCGGTTGGCCCAGTGCGCGTCGTGCTGGTAGAACTCGGTCTTGGCCTCCTGGCTGGGCAGGCCGTTGAAGTCGGCAAACAAATCCGCCATGAAGCCCTGCTGCTGCGGCGCGGCGGCGGCCTGCGCGGCTTCGGTTTGGCGCTTCAAGTCGTCAATCAACACCTTGGGGTGGACTTTTTCCTGAATGTAGAGCGGCGGCGCGTGGACAACGAGGTCGCTCCAGTCTTGCACGTCTTTGCCGCGCCAGACGAGCTGGGGGTCAAGGTCTTGGTTCCTGCGCTCGTAAGCCACGCGGATGGGGGCTTTGTCTTCGTCCTTCAGGATGGACTGGTACTCCGCCGTGGGGATGTTCTTGCGCGAAGCGTCGTCGTGCTTGAGGGTTTCAACCTGGAGGGGGGCTTTGGGTTTTTTGGTGGCCATGGTGCGGGTGCTCAGGAGTCGAGTGCGTCAGGTTTTTTGAGCGCCTTTTTGTCTTCAGACTGAAGGCGGCGTTCGACCTTTTTCACATCTTCAGCAGGTGGCAGGCTTTCGGGGCGAATGCCACGCTCCAGCAGGGTGTTGCGCACCGCTTTGTTGTTGGTGACATGCTCTTTGGCAATGGTGGCTTCGTTGCCCATCTGGTGCTGGCGGGCATTGAAGATGGTGATTTCGGTGGCGAAGTCTTTGGCCTTGAGGATGATGGTGGGCGCAAAGTCGGCCAGCGGGCGGCTGTCGGGCACTTTCCACTGCGCTTTCATGGCTTGGGTGCTTTTGCCAAAGAGGGCATGGTCGCCCTTGCTGCGGATGGAGGCAAAGTCCTGATTGCCACCAGCCTGCTCGTAGATCACCTGGGAGAGTTCTTTTTCGGTTTCAGTGAGTTTGCGACGCGCTTGCACGCGCTCGACTTCAAGCAGGCGCTGCTCGATCAGTTCAGCACGCCGGGTCTGGATGGCGAAGTAGGTTTGCGCAAAGGCGATTTCGGGCTTGCGCGGGTCGCCGTTTTGGGCAATGAGGTAGCAGGCGTAGCGGGTGAGCATGATGTCGTCCACCTCGCGCTGGCTGCCCGAGCCCAAGTCGACCATTTTCCCGACGTCGGCAAAATGGTCGGTCACCGGGTGCCCAGAGACTTCACAGGCGGTTTTTGCCTTGGAAACAACGTTCAAGAAGTTGTCCCACTTGGAATAGCCCAGCAGGTGCTGGATGTCCCGGCCCAACCAGAATTCCACGCCCGTGTCTGTTTGCTGCGCGTGCGATTCAAAGTTGTTGGTCAGCGACTCAACGATCTCTTTTTTCATGTCTGACTCCCTTTTGCAGTGCTTGTTGTGATCAGCCCATTGAACGCGGCTTCCATCTCGCGGCCAAAGTCTTCCTGCATGGCATAGACCTCGGTGAATTCGGCAAAGGCCCAGCGGCCATGTGTGCCCCAAGCGTTGACACCGGGCAGCCAATAGACCTGCATGGTCTCCTTCTTGATCTTGGCGTCTTCGCCCCGGTAGCCTTTGATTTCCACGATGAGGTGCAGCGGGTCGCCCGGGCCGTGGCCGTCGTCCACGCGCAAGATGAAGTCGGGGCGATAGCGGCGAGCCTCGCCCGCCATGAGGTAAGGCACTTCAAAGCCGAGGTTGTGGTTCTTCACGTAGGCGAGCACTTTCGGGTGTGCCTCGGCGACGCGACAGAACTCGGCTTCCCAGTCGCTGTCAAGAATGACCCAGTTGAGGTGGCACTTGGGGCCGCCAATGGATGCGCCTTCGGTGTTCCAGCGGGTGGTTTTGGAGGTGTTGAAGTTCACGTGCCGCGTGGTGCCGACAGGGTTGTAGGGGTCGAGCAGGGCGCGAACCGTGCTTTGGCCTTGTTCGATGTGGGCGCGGTTGATGGCTGCAGTGATTTTCTCGCAGGCCATGTCGGCCAGCTGCAGGTACAGGAGCTGGGCGGGGTAGGTGTTGCCCAAGCAGATCAGGTGTTGATCCAGCCACTGCGCGGCGATGCGTTTGAGCTGACCAAACAGGTGCAGCTTGAGTTCGCCGTTGGGGTCGCGGTAGTGCGTGCCGAGCAAATGCTTGGTGAGGTGCATGAGCAGGGTCGATGGGCGCATGTCTGCCATGTGCTGAACCGTCAGATCCACCCCTTCGCCGATGATGCCTGCGTTGTGGTTGACGGTGGGGCCAACCAGCTCGGGGGTGAGCTTGAGGGTGGAGTCTTCGGTGAACTGGGCTTGGATGCGCTCTTCGGGAAGCTCCACGCGGTAGCCTTCGACGCGCGGGAAGCGAATCTCCAGAGGGTCGCGCTCGGGCTTGACGGCCTTGACTTGCACGGTGTCGCGCGGCTTTTGCGGCGGTGCCACCACGGGCTCGGCATTGAAGTTGAAGGGAATGCCGAGCACATCGGCATATTCGACGTTGAACAGCCCTTCTTCGTTGAGCTCGTAAGACTGGCGGCGCAGGGCGCGGCCAATCACCTGCTCGCACAAAAGTTGTGTGCCGAAGGCGCGCACGCCCAGCACGTGAGTGACGGTGTTGGTGTCCCAACCTTCGGTGAGCATGGAAACAGACACCACGCAGCGGATGGATTCGCCCAGCTTGCCGGGTTTGCCCACGGTGTTCATCACCTCTCGCAAGATGGCGGCATCGTCCAGATCTTTGCCGCCTCTGAGTTCGTCTGCACTTTTACCACCGCGCTCCAGGATTTCGCGCTTGAAGGCCTCAATTTCGCCGTCAGCCATGGCTCGGAAGTTGTCGTCGAGTGCTTCGCCTGATTCGAGTTGCTCGCTGTCGATGAGGAGGGTGCGTGGGCGAGCCAGCGGGTTGCCGTGTTCGTCGTGATTGCGGAACAAGGGCAGCCGGCCAGGAACAGGGGTTTTGGAGCCGTCGGCGTTCTGGCGCTCGAAGCCGGAGATGTAGTCGTACACCAGCTTGGAAGTGGAGGTGTTATTGCAGACCACGATGAAGCAGGGCGGCACGGCAATCTCTTCTTGCTGCCAGAGTTCGAAGGTTTGCTGGTAGTGGCCGTAAAGCGCCTCTAGCGCGGTTTGCAGCCGGGTCGGCAGCTTGAGCGGGTCCAGCCCTTCGGCCTTGCCACGTCCTTTCTTGGGCATGTCTTTTCGGATGTTTTCCCAGAGGTTGCGAAAAACGGGCAAATCGTCCTTGCTGGCACCGGGCAGGTTGTCGGCCACGGGCACGCGAGGCAGTTTGACGATGCCGCACTCGATGGCATCCATGAGCGAGAAGTCGCTCATTGTCCAAGGGAAGAGCGTGCCTTCAATGTAGCCCGAGCCACGCAGGAAGAAGGGCGTGGCGGACAAGTCCATCACACGGGTCACGCCGATCTTGCGGTTCACAGCCTCTAGCCCGGAAATCCACAAGCGAGCGGCTTCGTTGTTTTCTTCGGCTTCCTTTTTCTCGTCGCCAGAGAGGTCTTCGTCGATAAGTGCCTTGGGTTTTTCGCGGTAGCAGTGGTGGGCCTCGTCGTTGATGGCCATCACGCTGGACAAGCCCATGAGTTCGGGCATCACGCGCTGGAGCATTTGGCCTTCTGTTTCCAGCGTGTTCAGCGCCTCGCCGCCTCTGCCTTGCAAGAGCAATCGCCCGCCCTTGGACAGCTCCATGCGCTCGCGCAGCTTGAAGGCATGGTAGTTGGTGATGACGATCTTGGCCTTGCCCAGCTCGGGCATGAGGTCGCTGGGCACGAGTTCACGGCTGGCGTAGTAGCTGTCAGGGTCGTTGGGTTGCAGCACGCGCAGCCTGTCTTTGATGGTCAGGCCGGGGGCGACGATGAGAAAGCCGCGAGTGAATTTTTTGCTAGATGGGCGGCGCACGGCATTGATGGTTTGCCAGGCAATCAGCATGGCCATGACGGTGGTCTTGCCCGCGCCCGTAGCGAGCTTGAGCGCCAGACGCATCAGGCCAGGATTGGCCTCTTGATTGGCACTGTCCAGATGCTCCAGAAAGTGGGCTGCGTTTTTGCCCAACTGCGGAGCAACCTCGCTAAGCCAGATGGCAGTTTCAACCGCCTCAACTTGGCAGAAAAACGGGCGAACACCGCTAAACGGGTGACTGCGCCAGTGTTGGAGCAAACGCGCGGTTTCGGGGGTGACGCGCCAGTCTGCCGGGTTGGGCAGCGCACGCCATTTGTCCACTTCGGCGCGCACGCCGTTGATGATGGCGGAGTGGTATTGCTGCTCTTGCGACGACAGGACTTCGTCAAACAGCAGTGCATCTTGCTGGGCACCCTTTTGCTTTTTGGGCTTGGGAATGGGAGTGATGAATTCAGCCCTGCGACGTGCTTCAACGATTCGCTGAGTGGGCTGACCCGATGCGTCAAGTTCCCAATGCCTGCTTGGATAGGTATAGGGCGAGTTGAGTATGGGTTTGTCAAAGAAGTGTGTGGTCATCGCGCATCAGTCTCTAGGCTGCTCGTCTCCCGGATGCCAACGCCCGCTGGTTTGCATCGCTTGATCCATTATGCCCCCGGGCCACCTGCGACAAACCACTCAAGATACACTTCACCCATGCCCATCCGCCCCTCGCAAGCACCCTCTGCCAGACCCCGCCGCACATGGCTGTGGCTGCTGCTGGCCGCGTGGTTGCTCACGCAGAGCTGGGCGTGGATGCACCGGGTGGAGCACGGACAGCAGCTGGCTGGCATTGCTGTGGCCGCGCAGGGTCACGGCACTCACGATGCCGCCACAGACGGCCTGCATGCCGGGGGTGCCGATTGCGAGTGGCTTGACCACGCGCTGCTTGGTGCGGCTGCGGGCATGTCGCCGCTGCCGCTGACCCTTCTGGTCTTCGGAGATACCCCCGCGACCCTGCCCGCAGCGTCCAACGCTCCTCTGCGCAGCGCCCACTCCTATCTGGCGCGTGCACCGCCTGCCACAGGCCAGACCACTGCCACTCCAGGTCAGACCGCAGGCTGAGCGCACAGGTGTTCATGCCCGGTCTGGGTAATGAACTTTTCTTGTGCAAATATCATGGCTTTCCAGAAATCGATTCTTGGCGCTGCGGCGCTGTGCGCGGCAGGTGCCGCTTCGTGGGCGCAAGCGCCCGCCTCCCTCGCCCCGGTGGTGGTGACGGGCAACCCTCTTGGCAGCGATTCCGTTATCGCGCCCGTAGATGTGCTCTCGGGTGAAGCACTGCAATCGCGCCGGGCCTCCACGCTGGGCGACACGCTCAACGGTTTGCCCGGTGTATCGGCCAGCGGTTTTGGCCCCAACGCCAGCCGCCCCATCATCCGTGGCATGGATGGCGACCGCGTGCGCATTCTCG
>JBJOKU010000053.1:0-7673 GCA_046045925.1 Pseudomonadota bacterium | reverse complement strand
GAGATTTGCCGTCTTGCAGATCATGTGATTACAGGCTGGGGCGATGTGAGTTTTCCCAAGCTGTGCCGCGCACTGGTTCACGGCCCGCAGCCGCTGATGAAGGTGATCGTAGGCGAGCAGCCGCCGCTCGACCAGATCGAGATGCCTTACGCGCATTACAGCGACGAGGACATCGCCAAGCGGCTGTTGTATGTGGAGGCTTCGCGGGGCTGCCCGTTCAAGTGCGAGTTTTGCCTCTCCAGCCTCGACAAAACGGCTTGGCCGTTTGATCTGGATGCCTTTCTCGCGCAGATGGACGCGCTGTATGCACGCGGGGCGCGGCACTTCAAGTTTGTGGATCGCACCTTCAACTTGAAGGTGGACAACTCGGTGCGCATCCTGCAATTTTTCCTCGACCGCATGAGCGCCGCCTGGCCGCCCGAAGGCGCTCGCACCGCAACGCGCGAGCGCGAAGGTCATCCTGACGCCCCTGATTTGTTCGTGCATTTCGAAGTCGTGCCCGACCAGTTGCCCGATCGGCTGAAAGAACTCATCGCACAGTTCCCGGCGGGCACGTTGCAATTCGAGGTGGGCATCCAGAGCCTCAACCCCAGGGTGCAGCAACGCATCAGCCGCAAGCAGGACCACGCCCGCACCCGCGACAACATCCGCTGGCTCATCACGCAAAGCCAGGCGCATCTGCACACCGACCTCATCTTCGGCCTGCCCGGCGAAACGCTGGAGAGTTTTGCCCAAGGTTTTGACGAGCTGTGGAGCTGGCAGCCGCACGAAATCCAGTTTGGCATTCTGAAGCGCCTGCGCGGCACGCCCGTGATCCGCCACACGCCCGACTGGGGCATGGTCTACGACCCCGAGCCGCCCTACACCGTGCTGCAAACCGGAGCCGTGCCTTTTGAAGACATGCAGCGCATCCAGCGTTTTGCGCGCTACTGGGAGGTGGTGGCCAACTCCGGGCGCTACGGGCAAAGCCTCGCGCTGCTGCTCTCGGGCGATTCGGCCTTTTTTGCGTTTCTCGCATTCTCCGACTGGCTCTGGAAAAACACCGACCGCACCCACCAGTTCGCCCCCGAACGCATGATTGACCTGCTGTTTGCCTACTTGGTGGAGCAGCGGGGCATCAGCGCCGACACCGTGCGCCCGGCCTTGTTGGCCGACTACAGCGCCAGCGGCGCGCGCGGCATGCCCGAGTGCCTCAAGGGCTTGCTGGATGCCAAGCTGCGTGGTCTGAGTTCGGGCGGCGGCAAATCCACCGCCAACACCCAGCGCCAGAGCCGCCATCAACAAGGCGCTGAAGCCGCGTTGCGCGAGCAAATCCAGAAGGCTGCGGCTGCGGCCTGAGGCTCCCGCATAATTCGCCCATGCCCACACCCCGCGCCTGCCCCCGTTTCTGGTCGGACTGGACCACCCGCGACTTTGCCGACATCGACCCCGAGACGGCGGTGGCGGTGTTGCCCGTGGCGGCCATCGAGCAGCATGGCCCGCACCTGCCGTTGAATGTGGACACGGCCATTGTGGAAGGCGTGATCCGCCACAGCCTTTCGCACTTGAATGACGATTTGCCAGTGGTGTTTTTGCCCACGCAGGCGGTGGGCAAGAGCAATGAACACATCCGCTTTCGCGGCACGCTCACGCTGAGTGCCGAAACGGTCATTGCGCTGTGGACGGAGATTGCCGAGTCGGTGCACCGCGCGGGTTTGCGCAAACTGGTGCTGCTCAATTCGCACGGCGGACAGGTGAGCCTGATGGACATCGTAGCGCGCGATCTGCGCACGCGGCGCGACATGCTGGTGTTCAACTGCAACTGGTACGACTTGCCGCTGGGCGCGGCGATGGATGCGTTCAGCGCCGAAGAGCAGCGCTTTGGCATCCACGGCGGCGAGGTCGAAACCTCGATGATGCTGGCGCTCGCGCCTGACTTGGTGCGCATGGAGTTGGCGCAGGATTTCCGCTCCACTTCGCAAGACCGCGCGGCGCAGTACCCGATCTTGGGCAACGGCAAGTCGGTCAAATGGGGCTGGCAGATGCAGGACTACAACGCCCACGGTGCAGCGGGCAACGCGGCTGCGGCCACGGCAAAAAAAGGTCGCGCTCTGCTCGGTGCAGCGGGTGAAAAACTCGCGCAACTGCTTGCCGAAATTTCGTCGCTCCCGCTGTCCACGCTGGTGGACCGGCCCGCCCGCTGAAGACTTCGACAAGCTCAGTCCGGGCGTTTCTGGGGGGGGGCGGGCGTTTCTTGGCGGGGCTGATCGATCAGCACGCGTAGCTGCACGATGGGTTCGGGGGTTGAGCGTGTGGCGCTGAGGCGGCCTTCGGCGAGCCGCGCCAGATCGGGCTGCCAACCTGGTGCGGGGCTGGCAATGCCCTTGAGCCAGTCAAACAGCGCTTCAATCGGCAGGGCCGTGCCCAGCGTCTGGCGGCTGAGATCGGCCAGATCGGCATAGCGCTGGCGGTGGCCACTGCCGTCTTCGAGCCAGGCACCGCTGTCGTCCCATTGCAGTTGGCGCAAGACACCGCCCAGCGGCGAGAGCACCTGCAGCCTGCCTGCGGCAGCGCTGCCTTGCAGCTCAAACCCGGCTGAAAACGAACGCCCGCCCTCGCCCTGCTCGGTGATGCCAATGCGCCCTGTCCATTGCGTTTGAGACAAGCCTGTCGGGGCGATGCCCACGGGGGCGGGCCTGCTGGCGCAAGCGCTCAAACCGAGTGCGCAGCTTGTGGCGAGCAGGGTCAAGCAGGAGCGGCGGGTTGCGGTGTGAGCCATGTGCCGCTGTTGAAGATTCAGAGCGAAACACCCAGACGCTTGAGCGTTTGCAGCAGGGTGTTGTTTTTGGGGGCCAGTTCGCGGGCGCGCAGGAAGCTGCTGCGTGCACGCTCCTTGTCGCCCATGGCCCAGTAGACCTCGCCGAGGTGAGTGGCAATTTCGGCATCGGCTTTGCTGCTCATGGCTTTCTCGAGCAGTTCACGGGCGCGTGCGAAATTGCCCATGCGGAACTCCACCCAGCCAAGGCTGTCGGTGATGAAAGGGTCGCCGGGTGCGAGGCTCAGCGCCTTCTCAATCAGGCCCTTGGCTTCGGGCAGGTTTTTGTCGCTGTCAGCGTAGTGGTAGCCCAGTGCATTGAGCGCATGAGCATGGTCGGGCTTGGCCTTCAGCACCACTTGCAGCAGGCTGATCATGCGCTCGTATTGCTGGAGTTTGTCCGCCAGCATGGCTTGTTCGTAGGCCAGGTCGATGTTTTGCGGGTCTGTCTTGCGGGCGGTTTCAAGATAGGCATCGGCCTCGCGGTAGCGCTCCTGCGTGGTGAGGAGGTTGACGATGGCGAGAGTCTTGCGTTGCTGCGAGGCCTTGTCCTGTGCCGGAAATTCGCGCAGCAACGCAAGTGCCTCATCTGCCTTGCCTTGGGCGGCGAGCAGCTCTGCACGCTGGATTTGCAGGATCAGCACCTTGCTCGCGTTGGGCACTTGTTCGAGCCAGCTCAGGGCTTCTTCGGGCTTGTTCTGTTTTTGTGCAACTTGCACCAGCGCCAGATAAGCCTGTGTGCGGCCCCTGTCGTTTTCGTCTTCGGCGCTGTCTTCGGTGAGCGCGAGGTATTGGCGCAGGTGCGCCTTGGCGCTATCGAGCTGGCCCAACTCGTAGTCGATGCTGCCCAGCATGAGGTAGGGGTCAGGGATTTTGCGGTCGAGGCTGCTGACCAGCAGCAGTTGCTCGCGAGCGTCGGCCAGCCGGTTGATGCGGATGAGTGCGCGCGCATAAGCGGTGCGCACCTCCGGCTGGGGCTTGCCTGCGCTCTGGAACTGCTGGCGCAGCAGGGCTTCTGCCGCAGTGGAGCCCGAGGCAAGCAGATCAACCGCCATGAGGGCTGCCTGGGTGTCGGCGGGGCTGCGGGCGAAGGCCTTTTGCAGCATCTCCTGCGCGGTCTGGAAGTCGCCAGTGATGGCGCTCATGCGAGAGAGCGCCACAAGCGTTGCGGTGGCGGTTTCGGGCTTGCCCAAGTAGGGGGCCAAAGCCGTCTCAAGGGATTTTCGCGCCTGCTTCTTGTCGCTCAGGCTGGACAGGGCGTAGGGAATCTTGCTGATCAGTTCTGTCCGGTTTTCTGTGCTGGTGAGTGTGAGCACTTGCTGCAAAGGCTCCAGAAATTCCTCGCTGCGGTTGAGGTTGAGTGCAATTTCCAGATGGAAGCGGGCCGCCTTTTCAGACTCGGGCAGGGTGCGCCGCCACGCCTTGACGGCCTGCAAGGCTGCGCCAGAAGAGCGGGCTTGCAGCGCCAGCCGTGTGGCCTTGTCAAACAGGCGCTCGTCCTTGTGTTTCTGTGCTGCGTCGAGAAAGAGCACAAAGGCTTCGCGCGGGCCGTCCTTGTCGGTGTGGCTCTGGGCCTGGATTTCCGCCACCATCAGCTCGAAAAAGAGATTGCGGTCGAGGGCTGAATGGGTGGGGGGGTCTTCGGATTCGTCCTGGCTGGCTGCCTTGTTGTCCTGGGCCAGGGATGGCAGGGACACCAGTGTGGTTGCTGCCAGAGCGGTGGCCAGAAGAAGGCGGAGCTTGAATTGCATCGGGTGATGATAATTCACCCACAGGAGAGTGCCCATGCCCGAGTTGCCAGAAGTGGAAATGACCCGCCGCAGTTTTGCCCAACGCATTGCGGGTGCGCAAGTGCTGGGGCTTCGCATGGGCAAGCCCTTGCGCTGGCCTCTGGGCATCGAGCCAGTCAAGCTCACCGGCTTGCAAGTGGGGCAGGTGCAACGCCGGGCCAAATATCTGCTGATGCCGCTGCTCGCCCCCAACTCGTCAGCAAGGGGGGGCACGAAAGCGCCCAGCGCGCAAGCGGCTGCTGGTGCCAAGATGGTTGCGCAGGTAAAGGGTTGGCTGCTCTGGCATCTGGGCATGTCGGGCTCGCTCGGGTTTGGTGCTCATCTTGGCCCCGCCGGAGTACATGACCACGCGGAACTGGATACCAGTCTGGGCCTGTTGCGCCTGCATGACCCCCGGCGGTTTGGTGCGGTGGTTTGGGTGGATTCGCTGGACAGCGCACTTGCGCTGCGTCTGCTCGGCCATCTCGGGCCGGAGCCCTGGGATGAGACCGGGATGCCGTTTGACGTGGAGCGTTTTCACCAGGTGCTGCAAAAGCACCGCAGCAGCATCAAGCAGGTGCTGCTGGCGGGCGAGGCCGTGGTGGGCGTGGGCAATATTTACGCCAGCGAGGCTCTCTTTCTGGCGGGCATCCGGCCCACCACGCCGGCTTGGCGCATCGGCCCGGCGCGTGCGAAGCGCTTGCGCGATGCCATTTGTGAAGTCCTCGGCAAGGCCATCGAGGCGGGTGGCAGCACCCTGCGCGACTTTCGTGATGCCCATGGCAACGCCGGGGGGTATCAGCAGCAGATGTGGGTTTACGACAAGGCCGGGCAGGGCTGCCCCCGTTGCGCCGGGATGATCCAGCGCGTGGTGCAGGGCCAGCGCTCTACATACTTTTGTGTGGCTTGCCAGCGACCTTGACAGGAGCAAGCCCCGGAAAGGCGACAGCCAGATAGTGCATCTCACGCGAACGGGTGATATATTGCCCATCCGGGCCGCAACACGACCCAAGATTGGGCGAGACAGTCGTGCATCAGAGCTTCAACGAACAATTTGACGATTTCAGCGCATGGCGGCGCATGTTTGCATCGCGCCTGAAATCGCTGTCTGGCTGGTTGCAAGAGCAGGATTTGCTTGGCTCGGGTGTTGAGGAGCGGCTGCGCCAGCTTGAAGCCAAAATCCGCCACGACAAAGTGATGGTGGCCTTTGTGGCCGAGTTCTCGCGTGGCAAATCGGAACTGATCAACGCCATTTTTTTTGCCGGGTATGGTCGTCGCATCATGCCGGCCACCGCAGGTCGCACCACCATGTGCCCCACCGAGCTGGGCTACGATGCCGAGGAGTCGCCCTGCCTTCGCCTGTTGCCCATTGAAACCCGCATGGCAACCCAGTCGCTGATGGACTGGCGTCTCGTGCCTGACCAGTGGGAGCGGGTCGATCTGGAAGTAACCGACCCCGAGCAGCTCGCCAAGTCTTTCGAGAAGGTCTCCGAGGTCAAGCGTGTGAGCGTGGACACCGCCAAGTCGCTTGGCCTGTGGAGCGACGACCACCCCGACGACAACCCTCCCGTTGACGAGCAGGGCGAGGTCGAAGTGCCACGCTGGCGGCATGCACTCATCAACATTGAGCACCCTTTGCTCAAGCAGGGGCTGGTGATTCTGGACACCCCCGGACTCAATGCCATTGGTGCCGAGCCCGAGCTGACCATGAGCCTGATACCGCAAGCCCACGCGGTGGTGTTCATTCTCGGGGCTGATACCGGCGTGACAAAGTCCGATTTGAGCATCTGGCGCGAACACCTCGTTACCGAGGAGAGTGACTCCACCCGGCTGGCCGTGCTCAACAAGATTGACACCCTGTGGGACCCGCTGGTGCCGCCCGAGCAGGTCGATCAGCAGATCGAGCGGCAGTGCCAATCAACGGCCACCACGCTGGGGCTGGAGCGCAACCAGGTGGTGGCGATTTCGGCGCACAAGGGCTTGCTGGCCAAAGTCAGTTCCGATCAGGCATTGCTGCGCGACAGTCACTTGCAAGACCTCGAGTCGGTGCTGGGCGAGGGGCTGTTGAGCCGACGCCAGGACATTTTGCGGGCGAGCGTGGCCGCCAATGTGCAGGAGCTTCGCCTGGAGTGCGAGCGTGTGCTGCGCATGAGAAGGCGCGATCTGGCCGAGCAGATGCTGGAGTTGCGCGGCTTGCGCGGCAAGAACACCAGCGTCGTGCGCCAGATGCTCTCGCGCGTGGAGCAAGAGAAAACCGAATTCAGCGCCAGTGCTGCCCGCATTCATGCGGTACGGGCTGTGCATCTCAAGATGCTGCGCGAACTGTACGCACTGCTCAGCGCTGACAGCCTCAAGCAGGAGCTGAAGAGCCTTCGCCAGACCCTCTCGGGTCGGGGTGTGCGCCTGTGGGTGAAAAACGAGTTTGCCGACACCTTCAACCGGTTGCGCGATGCCGTTGGCCGCGCCCAGGGCATGTGCGACGAGATTCACAGCATGCTGGGGGGCTCGTATCGCCAGCTCAACGCCGAGTACGGTTTTGCGTTGCACGTGAGCCCCACCCCCGACTTGCAGCGCTACCTGCAAGAGCTGGATTCCATTGAAGAGGGGCATGTGCAGTATTTGTCGGTGGGCAATGTGTTCCGTCTCGTGCAAAAAGAGTTCGCCGACCGCCTGATGAACGCCCTCGTGACCCGCCTGCGCATGGTTTACGAAGCGGCTGTGGGCGATGTGGAGTTGTGGAGCCGGTCTTGCGCGGCCCACCTCGATACGCAGATGCGCGAGCGCCGCAAGGCCCACTCGCGTCGCACCGAGGCGCTGGAGCGCGTGCAAGATGCCAGCGAGAGCCTGGAAGACCGCATTTCGCAGATTGAGCAGCTCAATGCCCAGCTAGACCAGGTGCAAGACCGCCTGGAAGAACTTTCCCTGCAACTGTTGGCGGGTGACGAAACGCTGCCCATGGCGGCCTGACGCAGATTCGCACCTGTCTTCATGAGTGACTTCTCGCGCCGCCTGCTGCGCTGGCAAAAAGAGCATGGCCGACACGGCCTGCCCTGGCAGAACACCACAGACCCCTACCGCGTGTGGCTGAGCGAAATCATGCTGCAACAAAC
>JBJOKU010000052.1:0-7801 GCA_046045925.1 Pseudomonadota bacterium | reverse complement strand
AGTCGAACTGGGCCTTGTCGCCCTTGCCGTAAACCTTCAGTGCGCCCTTTTCGCCCACGGCGTTGGGGCGCTGGAAGATCCAGTTCTGCCAGGCGGAGAGGCGGCCAAACACGCGGGTGACCATGTTCTCTTTTTGCGAGAAGCGCAGGTTGGCCTCCAGGCCGGTGAGGGCGTCAGGCGACATGGCGGCACGCTCTTCGGTGGCCAAGCGGATTTCGTCGGCCCAGTCGATGTCGTCGAGCGCTGCGGTCACGAGGCCCAGTTTGGCGGCTTCGTCACCGTCGAGGGCCTTGCCCACCACGGCGCGGGCGGCTTCGAGCGGGGCCACTTCTTCGTAGAAGCGGCGTTGCAGGCGGCTCTGGTCATTCACCATGGGCAGGAAGCCGAAGTTCATTTCTGACAGTTGCAGTGTGGGCTGCTTCTCGGGCGAGTCAGGCAGCACCAGCATGTAGGCGCGGTCGGCGGCGAAGGCCAGCTCAGCCAGCGTACCGGCGAAGCAGGAGCCTTCTTCGATCAGGGCGAACAGGCTGCGCGAAGACACGTCGATGCGGCCAAAGGTGCGGCGCAGCATGCCGATGGTTTCGCGGACGAACCAGTGGTCTTTGTTGGCGACCAGCGCAGCGTCGCAGGCCAGCACGCCAGCGGCATCGCCCGAGGTCTTGAGCACCCAGGTGCCCACGTCCAGCTCGTTGGTGCGCAAGTTGAGGATGGCGTCGTCCAGCTCGCGGGCCATTTGCAGCGGCCACCAGTGGATGCCAGCGGCTTCAATCGCGGCGATGTCGGCAGGCTGGGCACCGGTGGGGGCCTTCACCGTGATCGTGGCGCTGCGCTTGGTGCGGTCGATGGCGACAGACACGAAGGGGTACTCGATGCCGTTGTCGCTCACGGTGCGGGTCAGCGGGGTGAGCTGCACGCCCTTGCCATTGGCAGGACGGTCGCTCTTGGCGGCAGCATCCTTGGCGCGCTGTTGCACCACTTCGGCAAACTGGGCGGGCTTGGCAATCGCGTCCACCAGACGCCAGTCCACAGCCTTCTGGCCGCGCACGCCTTCAACGCTCGCGCAGAAGATGTCGGCCAGATCGTGGCGCACATGGCGCTTGTCAGTCACGCGGGTCAGGCCGCCGGTGCCGGGCAGCACGCCCAGCAGGGGCACTTCGGGCAGAGAGACGGAAGAAGAACGGTCGTCCACCAGCACGATGTCGTCGCAGGCCAGGGCGAGCTCGTAGCCACCGCCAGCGCAAGCGCCGTTGACGGCCGCGATGAAGGTCAGGCCGCTGTGCTTGCTGGAGTCTTCAATGCCGTTGCGGGTTTCGTTGGTGAATTTGCAGAAGTTCACCTTCCAGGCGTGGGTGGAAAGACCCAGCATGAAGATGTTGGCACCCGAGCAGAAGATGCGGTCACGGGCGCTGCTCACCACCACGGTGCGCACTTCGGGGTGCTCGAAACGGATGCGTTGCAGCGCGTCATGCAGTTCGATGTCCACGCCCAGGTCGTAACTGTTGAGCTTGAGTTTGTAGCCGGGGCGGATGCCACCGTCTTCGTTGATGTTGAGCGTGAGCTTGGCGATCTCGCCGTCAAAACTCATGCTCCAGTGCTTGTACTGGTCGGGAGTGACTTGGTACTCGACGCGGGGGTTGGCTTGTGTCATATCTGTCATCCTGTATGAAAAATAGTTCATGAAATCCGGTGACATGAATAATAGTGCATGCGCTTTGGGGTGTCAACAGGTTTTTTGTAGATTTCTTGAACTTTCATTCATCTTTGACATTTCCATTGATGGGCAGGCGAAAATATGACTGAGTAAATTTACTCAGTCATATAAAATCCAGTATGCCTTACATACGCCCTCAATCAATTCAACTCACCTCCAGACTGGCTGAACCACCCCAGCACATACAGATTTTGGCTGGACCTCGTCAAGTTGGGAAGTCCACTTTGGTCGAACATGTGCTACGTCAGCGCCCCATTGGCTCGTATCGCATGCTCGATGTTGAAGAGCGCGCCCCCAATAAGGAAGAAAGTGGTGCCCGGTGGATCAGCGAGCGCTGGTATGAGGCTCAAGCAGATGCCCAAGCCTGGAGTGAGTCTGGACATCCGTTGTCTGTCAATCTGCCATATGTACTGGTTCTCGATGAAATACAGCACATCCCGCAATGGTCTACCGCCATCAAGGGCATCTGGGATGCAGGCAAACGCCAAGGGCTCAACATTCATCTTGTTTTGCTGGGCTCTGCACCCTTGCTGGTGCAGCGAGGACTGACTGAGAGCCTGACTGGCCGTTACGAGTTGCTGCGCATCCCGCATTGGACCTTTCCCGAAATGAGTGAATGTTTTGGCATGACGCTGGAACAGTTCATCTATTTCGGCAGTTACCCCGGCTGCGCCAAGTTCATTCAAGATGAAGAGCGTTGGCGAGGCTTTGTCCGCGGGTCTCTTATTGAACCCAGCATCGAACGAGATGTTTTGGCCATGGCCCGCGTAGAAACACCAGCAACATTGCGGCGGCTCTTCGAGCTGGGTTGTGATTACTCCGCACAAATTCTTGCCCTCAACCGGGTGAGTCAGACTTTGGGAGCGGGCCACGTGCTCACGCTGGCCCATTACCTGACACTCCTCAAGCACGCAGGCCTGCTGACAGGTCTGCACAAATATGCTGTCCAGCCCATACGCCAGCGCCAGTCACCCCCAAAATTCCAGGTCTTGAACAACGCACTCTTCAGCGCAATGGGGAGCCACGGATACGAACAAGCCTTGGCCGACCGCAGCAAGTGGGGGCGTTTGGTCGAAAGCGCTGTAGGTACGCACTTGATGAGCACCGCAACACAAGATACACAGATTCATTACTGGCGTGACTCAGGCGTGGAGGTGGATTTCGTGATCGAACATCGTGGCCAATTGGCTGCCATTGAAGTGAAGTCAGGCGGTATCGGTCAACGCATGCAAGGCCTGGACGAGTTCTGTCGTCGTTACCCGCAAGCACGCCGACTGGTGGTTGGGAGTGACACCCTGCCTCTCGGGGAATTTCTCATGCAGCCCGCCCATGCTTGGGTCGCGTAAACAATCAGTGACTCCAGAGATCATGTGCTTCGTCTCACGCAAAGCCCGCGCCGCAGGCACCGATTCACAACGGTGTGAAGAACGACCGCTGGAAGAGTGGCGAGAGTTGTCTGCCTATGTGCTGCTGGGTGACCCAGGCGCAGGAAAGTCACACAGCCTGAAGACTGAATGTGATGCAGCCAAGGGCATGTGGGTCACGCCTCAGCAGATACAAGAAGAACTGGCTCCAGACATACCAGCGGGCACAACGGTCTTTGTAGATGGACTGGACGAAATGCGGGGGAGCACGACCACAGGCAATGCCTTGGGGGCCGTCGCCCGCTACCTGAAGAAAAACGGGAACCCCCGTTTTCGTCTCTCATGCCGCGAAGCCGACTGGCGCGGCGATGCAGACATTCAATTGCTGCGCAACGTCAACCCGGATATCAAGGAGTTGCACCTGACGCCACTCAGCGATGAAGACATCGACAGCATTCTCAAAGTGAAAGCGCCGCGCCAGGGCGCTGATGCAAATGCCTTCATTGAAGATGCCCGCAAGCAAGGCGTTTACGAGCTGATGCGCAATCCCCTGCTGTTGGACCTGCTCGTTGATTCAGTTGCGGAGGATGGGCTGTTGCCATTCTCACGCATGGCTATTTATGAGGCGGCCTGCCGCAAGTTGGCCCAGGAGCACTCCCAAAACCACAACGCAAAGCAAGCCCTCCAACCGGGCGTGGTGGATGAAACTTTGAACGATGCAGGCACACTTTGCGCGTTGCTGCTGATGAGCGGGAAATCGGGCATCGCCCGTGATGGCCTGGAACATGCAGATTGCGTATCTCTGACGAACTTGCCCAGAGAACTCAAACTGCATGACCCCAAGCGCGTCATTGCAAGCAAGTTGTTCACCATTGACGGTCATCGCGCAATCCCCAGACACCGGACGATCTCGGAATTTCTTGCAGGCCGTGCACTGAGCGAACGGCTCAAACATGGGATGCCCCTGCGGCGATTGATGATCCTGATGCTGGGCGAGGACGGTCAACCCGTTGAGGCCATGCGCGGGCTCTGCGCATGGCTGGCGGTACACGCACAAGGAGCCCACCGCACACATCTCGTGTCACTCGATCCTCTGGGTTTCGTTCTCAACGGCGATGCCAGTGCGCTCAACCACACTGAGCGCGTCGAATTGTTGAGGTCGCTGTCACAAGTATCTGAGCAAAACCGCTGGTTCCGCAGCAGCAACTGGGTCGCTCACCCCTTCGGCCCATTGGCCACACCGGACATGGCCCAAGAGTTTGAGAACGCACTTGCCAACCCTGACCGTACACTGAGCCATCTCGCATTCATGGACTGCCTGCTTGACGCACTGAAGCACGCACCGCAACCCATCCCTGGGCTGGCCGCTCCCTTGTCACGCTGGGTAGAAGAACATCAACCCGCCTTCAGCTTGCAAACCACGGCCTATGACGCGTGGCGCCGACATGCGCCGATTGATACGCAAGACAGGCAAATCCTCTCGTGGCTCGACAAACTGGAAAAGCAGGAGATAAAAGACCCTGAAGATCGGTTACTCGGCCATATTCTGCAAGAGGCCTACCCAAGAGTTGTCAGAGCGGACGTCATCCGCTTCTTGCGGCCTTCAAAAAATGACCGCCTCATTGCAGAGTTCTCCACATTTTGGGGGTACTACTTTCTCAAACAGACACCCATCGAGCTTCTGCCTGCCCTTGCAAATGAGTGGGTAACTCGTTTTCCAAATGGCTTTCCTGTGGAATGGAAGCTGGGCTTCTCCGAAATGCCCGTCAAACTATTAACTTTGTTGCTGGCCCACCATGGCGACAACTTCCCCGCTGAAGTTGTTTACCGCTGGCTGGGCATTGGCCTGGATGAAAACGACTTTGATCATTACAGCAACAAGGACACAGAAGAACTGGCTGGCTGGCTGGAGAAGCGCCCCGAACTGATGAAAGCCATTGCCACCCTGGGGTACGCCTCACTCCAGCCGGATGAGAGAGGCTACACCGCTTATTGGGATGCGGAAATCAGGCTTTACCGGGCAACCCGGCCAGCGGATTGGCTTCGCTGGCAAATGCAGTTTGCAACAGAGTCAAACGATGACAAGCTGGTTAAATGGCTGTTGCAAGGCGTCGCGAATGCAGTTGTCAGCCAGCCCGCAGGGTTTGACATTCCAACCCTGGATGAAATGGAAGCATGGGTTGCCAGCCTTCTCCCGAGACATCCAGAGGCCGAGGTGTGGCTGCGCTCAGCGTGGACCATGGATCTGAAACACTGGCAGGCAGAACGCAAGCAACGTGAAACCAAGCATCGGGCAGAGCAAGCACACGCTCGTGAGCAGCGGAGAAAAGCCTTTGCCCCTCACTTGGCAGCCTGGCCAGGCAAGCCCATGCCAGAACCCATGTTGCAGCGTATTGCGATGGCATGGAACAAAATGTTCATCGACGTTCAAGGGGCGACACCACTCGAACACGTAGCCGACTTGTTGGGCGCTGACGAAAGAGATGCTCTCAAAGCCTTGGATGCTTTGGATGCCGTACTGGATCGTTCCGATCTGCCCAACACTGAGACCATTCTGGCAAACGATTCCGAAGGCAAAAAGACTGCTGCTTCTATGCCATTCTTGCTTGCTGCGGAGCGAGCCTGCGAGCGCAACCCGGTAGCTTGGCGTAACTGGAACGAACCACTGCAACAAACCTTGTCTGCATTCTGGCTCACCTATGGAATGGGTGATGAACCTTACTGGTTCAAGACACTGTGTGAAGACAAGCCTCAACTGATAGCCCCCATCTTCGTTGCATACGCCAAGGGAAAACTGCGAAAAAAAGGGCATCAAGTCATCACGAGCCTGTGGGCTCTGAACAAGGAGACGGGAAGGCACTCGCTAGCCCTACTCGTCATCCCGGAACTGCTCGAAACTTTCCCTGCGAAGGCCTCGCCAGAGGCACGCGACATACTGAACCGGGATTTGCTTCCGTTCTTGCAACAGCTTCCGCCGGAGCAAGCCTTGTCCATCGTTCGCAAAAAATTAACGCTCAAGGGCATGGATGTTGGACAAAAAATTTCGTGGCTGGTAGCCCTGCTCAATTTCGAGCCGCAGGCCGCAACCCAATTGGTCGATGTCGTCTCCGGCAATCAGCGACGTGCCGTGATGTTGGGCGAAGCTTTGCACGAGCAAGAAGCCCCGCAGAAGCAAGTGAATGCACTTCCCGCCTCATGCATCCAGACCTTGATTGAACTCTTGGCACCGATCACGCCCCGCGAACCTGATTGGCCAGGAGGAATCGTCACGACAGAAAAAAGGCGTGAAGACACCGTGACTGCCCTCTTACGGAATTTGGGCAGCAACCCCTCCGCGGAAGCGGCTTCGACGTTGCAAGCATTGCTGTCCAACTCAGAAACAAAGACTTGGCGGCTGGAGCTTGAGTATCAAATTCAGGCCCAACGCCTGCAACGACGTGAAGCCTCTTTCAAATCTGCGAAGCCAGAAGAAGTGGCCAGACTGCTGGTCAACGGCCCCCCCGTGCACATCGCCGATCTGCAAGCCCTGATCATCTCGCACATGCTGCAACTTGGCCTGAGCTTGCGCGGCAACCCCACCAATCTGCTGCGCCAGTTCAGGCGCGATGACGGTACACCCCGCGAGGAAGAAGAGTGCCGGGATATCCTGCTGCGAATGCTTGAAACGGAGCTACGCCAGCAGAAGGTGGATATCCAGCCCGAATCCCGTGCCGCGTCTGAAAAACGCATGGACCTGCGAGCCACGGTTTTTTCACCCGCTGGTCAGCGCCTGACCCTGCCCATTGAGGCCAAGAAAGACAATCACAAAGCTGTTTGGACGGCTTGGCGTGACCAGTTGCAAGCCCTCTACACCAACGACCCCGACTCTCAAGGGTATGGGATTTACTGGATTTTCTGGTTTGGGGTGTCTACGAAGGCATCCCCAGAGGGGTTCAAACCGCGAACTGCAAACGAACTAGAGGCTGCATTGCAATCACGCATCCCCGAGGCTGACCGGCACAAGCTTCAGGTGGTCGTGACCGATTTGTCTTGAGTCTTTTGCAGCGCCTTCTTCAACTCGATCACGGCATCATCGAGCTCGTAATCCGAGGTGTTGAACACCAGATCAGCCTTTGAATAGAAGGCTGAGCGGCCTTCGAGGATGCGCTTGAGGTCTTCCATGGCCTCGGCGCTGCCAGCCATGGGGCGCATGTCGCCCTGGCGTGCCACGCGGCCCATGTGGTCTTCGGGCTTGGCTTTGAGCCAGACGGTGAAACAGTGGTCCAGCATGGTGTTGAAACCACCCGCGTCCGACACAATGCCGCCCGGCGTGGCCATGACGAACTCGGGGTAGATCTGAATGGTCTCTTCGAGCGCCCGGCGCTCGTAGCGGCGGTAGGCGTTGGCCCCGTAGAGGTTGTGGATCTCGGCAATGGAGCAGCCGGCAAACTGCTCGATCTCGCGGCTCAACTCCACAAACGGAAAGCCCAGGTCTTCGGCCAGCATGCGACCCAGCGTGGTCTTGCCCGCTCCGCGCAGGCCGATCAGGGCGATGCGGTTGTTGCGGCCCGTGTCGCTGCGCCCCGGCACCGCGTACAACTCGGCCAGCTTAAGGCGCGCTTGGCGCAACTGGCCCTCGTTCTTGTTCTCCAGCAACTCGCGAATGAGAATCCACTCCGGCGAAGACGTGGTCACGTCACCCACCAGCTCGGCCAGCGGACACTGCAAGGCCTGCGCCACCTGCCGC
>JBJOKU010000051.1:0-7812 GCA_046045925.1 Pseudomonadota bacterium | reverse complement strand
ATGAGCGAACTCCTTCCTCTCCTGGACAAAGCAGCCCGTTTGGTGAGCCAGCGGGTGCCCCCCGAGCGCATGGACGATCTGCGGCAAGGCTTGGGTGCCCAGCCCTCATCGGCAGATGCGGCCCGTGGCCAATGGCAGCAAGCCTGGGCCGATGCCTCTCTGGCTGGAAGCCCCGTCGTTCTTGAACAGCCCCAACCCGCACATCTGCCTTTTGTGGCTTGGCGTGCAGATGCAGGCTGGTTGCTTGTGAAGAACCGCAATGCTTCAGGTGCCTGGCAAGCCAGTGACGCAGATGACAGTGCCGCAACCGCACAGGGCATTGAATCACTCGATGGCTGGCTTTGCTTGAGCCTGCCGCAGCGCCCGCAGGGCAGCCCCGCCCAATCCGGCATTCGCGCCATTGATCTGGTGCGGGCCGCCGTGCAGCAGCGTCGGCGTGTGTTTGTGGATGCCGTGGCTGCCACTGCGCTGGTCAACCTGCTCACGCTGGCCATTTCGCTCTACAGCATGCAGGTATATGACCGCGTCATTCCCAACAGCGGCTTCCAGACTCTCTGGGTGTTGACCGTGGGCACGGTGGCAGCGCTGGCGCTCGAATTCATGCTCAAGCATGTTCGCAGCCGCACCATTGATGGCGTATGCATGGCCATTGATCACCAGCTCTCGGCCTGGTTTTTCGGGCGCATGCTCAGCATCCGCATGGAAAAGCGCCCGGGTACGGTGGGCACACTGGCCTCTCAGGTGCGCGGGTTCGAGACGGTGCGTGGCGTGCTGACTTCCACCTCGCTGTTCATCCTCGCCGATGTGCCCTTCGCCCTGTTCTTCGTGCTCATCATCGCACTGGTGGGTGGCTGGCTGGCCGTGGTGCCGCTGGTCATCCTGCCCGTAGCCCTGTTCGCCGGGGTGATGTTCCAGCGCGCCATTCAGCGGCTCATGCGAGAGAACATGACAGCCAGCAACATGAAGACCGGATTGCTGGTTGAAGCGGTCGATGGGGCGGAAGCCTTCAAGGCCAGCGGTGCCGAGTGGAAGCTCCAGTCGCGCTGGAACCAGCTTGTGCTGGAAGCCGGCGAGTCAGACCAGAAATCGCGCAACTATTCCGTGCTCTCGCAAAACCTCACGGCATCCATCCAGCAGGTGGGCTACGTCATTCTGGTGGCGACGGGGGCGTATCTGGTGTCAGAGAACAAGCTCACCATGGGTGCGCTTCTGGCGTGCACCATCATCAGCAACCGCGCCCTCATGCCCGTGGTGCAATTGCCCGGCCTCATGATGCAATGGGCACAAGCCAAAGCGGCCATGGAAGGGCTGGACAAGATCATCGCGCTGCCCAGTGAAGACGACGACCAGCAACAAGCCCTCATGCCGGGCAAACTCTCTGGTGATCTGCGTTTCGACCGTGTGCGCTTTACGTACCCGGGGGCCAGCCGTGTTGCGCTGGAACTGGAGCAAATGAGTTTGCGTCCGGGCGAGCGGGTGGGCCTGGTCGGGTCGGTGGGCTCAGGCAAGAGCACCTTGCTCAAGATTGCCTCGGGGCTGTATCGTCCAACTGAAGGCAAGTCTTTCCTCGGCGGGGTGGACATGGCCCTGCTGTCGCCCACCATCTTGCGCGAACACATTGGCTACTTGCCGCAGGACATTCGTCTCATCAGCGGCACCTTGCGTGACAACGTGCTGCTCGGCATTCCGGATCCGGGCGACGAGGCCGTTTTGGCGGCAGCCAAACGCACGGGTCTGATCGAGCTGATCACCAGCCAGCCTAAAGGCCTTGCGCTTGAAATCAGTGAAGGCAGCCGTGGTGTCTCTGGCGGACAAAAGCAGCTCATTGCACTTACACGCATGTTGCTGTCGCCCACCCGCGTGTGGCTGCTCGACGAGCCCACTGGCGCCATGGACGCGATGACCGAAGCACGCATCGTCGCTTTGCTCAAGGAATTGAGCGAGACCGGTGTGACGTTGCTGATCGCCACCCACAAAACGGCCCTGTTGCCACTGCTCGACAGGCTGGCGGTGGTGCACCAGGGGCGTGTCGTTCTTGATGGCCCCCGCAACGCCGTCATGGACAAGATCACGGGCCGCACCGCAGCCACCAACGCAGAAGCTGTTCCGGCAGGAGTGAGCGTATGAGCGAGCAGCGCAAAGACATGAAATCGCGCATCAGGGCCATGCTGGCCGCTCACGATGTGCATGGGGTCGAAGCCGATCACGGCAGCCGCAAGCTCGTGTGGGCGTGCGTCATTGCTTTTGCAGGCGCACTCGCATGGGCCAACTGGGCCGAAGTGGACCAGATCACCCGGGCGCAAGGGCAGGTGATTGCCAGTTCGCGCAACCAGGTCATCCAGGCCCCGGACGGCGGCATCATGGAGTCCATGCTTGTCAAGGAAGGCGCAGTCGTCAAGAAAGGGCAATTGCTGTTTCGCTTTGACAAGGCCAAAGCCCAGGCCAGTTATCTTGAAGTTGCGGCAAGAACGGCCTCGCTCAGGGCGGCGGTGGCGCGTTTGGAGGCCGAGGTGTACGGGGGCCAGCCCAAATTCACCCGCGAGCTGGACGACTACGCCGAGTTTCGCAAAAACCAGTCTTTATTGTTTACCAAGAGGCAATCCGCCATCAACGAAGAAATTGCGGCCCTCAACAAATCGCTTGTGCTGGTCAAGGACGAGCTTGAAATGAATCTGCCGCTCGTCAAAACGGGTGATGTGAGCCGTGCCGAGATCCTCAAGTTGCAGCGTCAAGTGGCCGAAATCCAGGGGCAGATCACCAATCGCCGCAACAAATACCTGCAAGATGCCCAGGCTGAACTGGCCAAGGCACAGGAAGACCTGTCTTCTGCCCAGCAACTCATGGCGCAGCGCAAAGAGTCGCTCGACTACACCGAGGCCCGCGCCCCCATGGACGGCGTGGTTCGCAACGTGCGCATCACCACGCAGGGCGGTGTGGTGCGTGCCAGCGAAGAGGTTTTGCAAATCGTCCCGCTGGACGACGACCTCGTCATAGAGGCCAAGGTACGCCCTGCTGACATTGCATTTGTGAAGCCCGGGTTGCCTGCCACTGTCAAGCTCGACGCATACGATTACACGGTTTATGGCACCCTCACAGGCAGCGTGAGTTACATCAGCGCCGACACTTTGCAGGAAGAAACGCGCACCAACGAACCGCCTTATTACCGTGTGCAGGTCAAGACCAGTGCCCGCAATCTGGTCGGCAAAAACAGCGAGCGCATCCTCATCCAGCCCGGCATGACAGCCACGGTGGAAATCAAGACGGGCAGCAGCACGGTTTTCCGTTACATCACCAAACCCATCACCAAAACCATTGGTGAATCCATGGGCGAGAGGTAGCGCTTCATGTAGTTACATGCAATAATCATTTCCTGCTCGAAATGACATTGAGGAGACATTTGCATGTACTACGAACCCGGCGTTACCCACCACGGCCTGCCGCATGATCCGTTCAAGTCTTGTGTGGTGCCACGCCCGATTGGCTGGATATCCACCATCAGCCGTGCCGGCCAGCACAACCTCGCGCCGTATAGCCAGTTCCAGAACGTCACTTTCAACCCGCCCATCGTCATGTTCTCGGCCAACCAGGACACGGGGGGCAACCGCAAGGATACCGTTCGCAACGCCGAGGAAACCGGCCAATTCGTCTGGAACATGGCCACCTACGCCTTGCGTGAGGCGGTCAACATCAGCGCCGAAGAGCTGCCCCACGGTGTCGATGAATTCGAGCGAGCAGGCCTGACCAAACTGCCCAGCCGCAGGGTCAAGCCCATGCGCGTGGCGGGTTCGCCCATCCAGTTTGAGTGCGAGTACATGAATACGGTGCGCTTTCCGGGCGTGCCGCCCATGGGCACGGTGGACGTGGTGTTCGGGCGTGTGGTGGCCATTCACATTGACGACGAAGCCATCGATGCCAACGGCATGATTGATGTGCTCAAGATCCAGCCCCTGGCCCGCATGGGCTACTTTGACTACACCTACGTGGACAACAAATTCCAGATGGTCATTCCCGGCAACAGCAAGGCCTTGCTCGCCGGGTTGGAGGGCTCGCCCGACAAGGCAGCCGCCAGCACGGGCCGCACCTGAGCGCATTGCAAGGGCAAAGGCCGGGCGAAAGTTGCTGTAAGCCACTCAGGCGCACAATGTAGCCATGAACGCCCGCGATCCGTTCCAGAGCATCATTCCCATCCGCGCCGAAACGGCCTGGCGGGGCACCTCCGACTGCCGCCACTGCGGCATCCGCGACATGGTGCTGTTTGCCGACCTGAATGAGAGCGACTTCAACCTCATTCATGCGCCCATCGACAACTTCGAGTTCAAGACGGGCCAGCACCTCTACGACGAGGGCGATCCTGTGCACGGCATCTTCACCCTGCGCGGCGGCATGATCAAGCTTGTGCGCACCTCGCAAGACGGGCGGGTGCGCATCGTGCGCGTGTTGCGCACGGGCGACATCGCCGGGCTGGAGGCACTGGCCACTGACCGCTACGAAACTGAAGCCGTGGCGCTCACCGATGTGCAGCTTTGCCGCATCCCGCTCACCGTCGTGCAAACGCTGGGGGCGCAGTCGCCGCGTTTGCACAAGCGGCTGATGGAAAAGTGGCAACGTGCCCTGCGCGATGCCGACGACTGGCTGGCTGATCTCAACTTCGGCTCGGCTCGCCAGCGCGTGGCACACCTCATTCTGAAAATGCGCAGCACCCACGATGCGCAAATCACCACGCTGTTCAGCCGCGAAGACATGGGGGCCATGCTCGACCTCAAGCTCGAAACCGTGAGCCGCGAGATCAACGGCTTTGTGCGTGAGGGCCTGATCGAGCCCCTCGACAAGACGGGCCGCAGCTATAGGGTGCTCAACGCGCAAGCCCTGGCGAACTGCTGATTCAGGCCAAGCCCTTGGCCAGCTCCAGCGTGAGTTCGGTCGCGCCCACTTCTTTGCACCCGCTCGGGTTCTGGCCGCTCCACAGCGGCGAAAAGTCACCCAAGCCCAGCGCCTCGGCCTTGCTGCGCAGGGGAGCGAGCGCAGCGGTAGAGAGCGGAAACGCCGGAGCCGCCGGGCTGATGGGGCCCAGCTCGCGCATCAGGCGGTTGACGAAACCACGTGCGGGGCGGCCCGTGAAGAGGTTGGTGAGAGCCGTGTCCCATCCTTCGTCGCGTGCCTTTTTCAGGGCTGCCTTGTGCACGTTGCTGTTAATGGCTTCGTGGCAGAGCATGTAAGACGTGCCCACCTGTACGCCCGCCGCGCCCAGCGCCATGGCCGCGCGCACACCAGCGGCATCGGCGATGCCGCCTGCCGCAATCACCGGGCATTTCACGGCGGCCACGATCTGCGGCAACAGACTGAAGGTGCCCAGTTGCCCGGCCAGCGTGAGCGGGTGGCAAGGGTGGGGGCGCATGTCATCAAACAGGAACACGCCCCGGTGGCCACCGGCCTCCACGCCCTGGGCGATGATGGCATCGGCCCCATGCGCTTGCAGCCAACGGGCCTCGGCAACGGTGGTGGCGCTGCTCAGCACGGTGCTGCCCCAGCTTTTCACGCGCTCCAGCATTTCGGGCGAGGGCAGCCCGAAATGAAAGCTCACCACTTGCGGTTTGAAGGTTTCAAGGATGTCGGCGGACTCTGCGCTGAAGGGCACACGGCCGGCCCCGGCGGGCACGGTGGCGGGGTCGATGCCGTGCTCGGCGTAGTAGGAGGCCAGCGCCTCGCGCCAGCGGGTCTCGGCCACTGCGTCGGGTGTGGGAGGCGTGTGGCAGAAGAAATTGACGTTGTAGCGTTTGCCCACTGCGGAGTGAAGTTTGTCGAGTTCGCTGCGCAGCGCGTCGGGGGCGAGCATGGCGCAGGGCAGAGAGCCCAGCGCTCCGGCCTTGCTCACCGCAATGGCCATGGCCGAGAGTTGCACGCCCGCCAAGGGTGCCTGGATGATGGGGAGTTCGGTGCCGAGGAGGGTGAGCAGTTGGCGGGTGGCGGCGGTGGTCATGGGTGAATGGGTCAACTGGATTGGGCGTACTGCTGGCGCAACTCGCGCTTGAGCAGTTTGCCGCTGGGGTTCTTGGGCAGGCTCTCGGTGAAGAATACCCGCTTGGGCACCTTGAACCCGGCCATGTGGGTATTGCAATGCGCCACTACTTCGTCTGTCGTCAGCGTTTGCCCGGCCTTGACCACGATGACGGCGCTCACTGCCTCGACCCACTTGGCGTCGGGCAGGCCCACCACGGCCACTTCGCTTACCTGCGGCAGGCGGTAGATCATTTCTTCCACCTCGCGGCTGGCCACGTTTTCGCCGCCGCTCTTGATCATGTCTTTCTTGCGGTCCACCACGCTGATGTAACCCTCGGCGTCGATGGTGGCGAGGTCGCCGCTGTGGAACCAGCCGCCCTCGAAGGCAGCGCGGGTTTTCTCTTCGTCGTGGAAGTAGCCCAGCATCAGGTGCGGCGAACGGTGCACGATCTCGCCGACTTCGCCAACGGCCACGTCTTGCATCTGGTCGTTGACCACGCGGGTTTCCACATTGAGCACAGCACGCCCGCACGAGCCGGGTTTGCGGAGCTGATCATCGGGGCCAAGCATGGTGGCCAGCGGCGCAATTTCGGTCTGGCCGTAGAGGTTCCACAGGCGTACGCTGGGGAGGCGACGGCTGAGTTCTTTCATCACCTCCACCGGCATGATGGACGCGCCGTAGTAGCCCTTTGCGAGTTTGGACAAATCCGTCTGGTCAAAGAGGGGCGAGCGCAGCAGCGCGATCCACACCGTGGGAGGCGCGAAGAAGCTGGTGATGCTGTGCCGCGCCATCATGGGCAGCAGGTTGTCGGGTACGGGCTTGCTGGTGATTATGTTGGTGCAACCCATGTACACGGCGGGGCCGAAGAACACATCGAGCTGGGCGCAGTGATAGAGCGGCAGGGCGTGCATCATCACATCGTCTTGCGTGATCTCGGCGCTCACCACGCAGCTCACGTATTGCCACAGCACCGCGTCGTGCGCGAGCATCGCGCCCTTGGGCAGGCTCTCGGTGCCGCTGGTGTACACAATCTGCGCCAGGTCGTTGCTGCCCAGCGTCACGTCGGGCAGGGCATCGGTGCAGGCGGCGAGGTCGTCAAAACGCGCCATGCCTTCAGAAGGCTCGGCCACGTCTTCGGCGGGCAGCCAGATGAACTGCTGCACCTGCGTGTCGAGCGCGGCGGCGGCGCGCGCCAGCGGGGTGAGCCCGGAGTCGGTGGCCAGCACCTTCGCGCCCGCATGGCGCAAGATGAACGCCACCTCTTCGGCCTTGAGCATGAAGTTGATGGGCACCAGCACCGCGCCCAGCCGGGCCAGTGCAAAGCGCAGCGCGGCAAAGCCGTGGGAGTTGCGCGCCAGCACGGCCACCGGGTCGCCCTGGCGCACACCCATGCGGGCGAGGCCCGCCGCCAGCCGCGTGCACAGCGCGTCAAACTCGGCGTAAGTCCATTGGGTCTGGCCGCAGACGATGGCGCTCTTGGCGGGCAGGCGCTGTGCCGTGCGGCGCAGGGCATCGGCAATGGTTTGGCGGCGAACGGCGGGGTGCATCGGGTGGCTCCTGTGAGTTTGCTGGTAGGCCGTTATATCGCAGCACAACCCGCAGGCGGTGTCGTGCACAGGACGATCGCGCAAGGTCAGTCGATGGACTTGGCAACCAGTCGCATGCGCAGAATTTCGCCCGAGTCGAGCAGGCGCAGCAACCGGTCTATATTGGCGTGCTTGCCAGGGTAGGCGCGTGCATCTTCTGTGTGTTCGGCAAACATTTCGAGGCCTTCCTCAATGGCCTGCTTGCTGAGCAAGCCATTGTGCTTGTTG
>JBJOKU010000050.1:0-7941 GCA_046045925.1 Pseudomonadota bacterium | reverse complement strand
ACTGGCTGCACTTGCGGTTGGGAGCAGGTTTTGCAGGCCGGTGGGGGGGCCGCGCAGGGTATCGGGCGCCGCTTGCGGGGCGCGGACGTTGAGGCCGCATCCCAGCACCACGTAGCGGCTGCCCTCGGGCAGCCCCGGCGCGTTGGCGGTTTCAATCAGGATGCCCGCCAGCTTGGCCTGACCCACCCACAGGTCGTTGGGCCACTTGATGCGGATGTCAGGGTGCAGGACGGAGGCAATTTCCAGCCCGGCCACCAGGCTCAGCCCGCTCCACGATTGCGGGTGCAGCGCCAGGCCCAGTGAGAACATCAGGCAGTCGCCGGGTTCACCCAGCCACTGGCGGCCCATGCGGCCCCGCCCGGCGGTTTGCGTTTCGGCCACCAGCAGGGCGGGGGCGGTGTCGCCCGCACGGGCGCGTTCGAGCAGGCGGGTGTTGGTGGAATCGCAGCTTTGCACAATCTCCACCGACAGCGGCCCTTTGCCCGCAGCCAGCGGTGCGAGCTGCTCGTAAAGCTTCTCGGCCAAGCCGGGGGTGAACACGGGGGCGGTGTGGGCCATGCGGTTTGCCTGGGGGGTGAGTTTGGGCTTACTTGGCCGTGGCTTTTGCGGTGCGCGGCTTGCGCTTGGGGGCCAGCAGGGTGCCCCGGCAGGCCTTGTGGCCGCACCAGCAGGGGTACTCGGCCTTGAGCTTGGGGGTGTAAGGCGCGTCGATGATGAGGCCGTAGTCGTAAAACAGCTCCTCGCCCGCCTTGATGTTGCGCAACGCCTTGATGAACACGCGGCCTTCGTCTTCGTCGGCCATGCAGTTCGGCTCACACGAATGGTTGATCCAGCGCGAGGAGTTGCCGCCGAACTTGGCGTCGATCACGCGCTTTTCGTCGATGTGGAAGTAGAAGGTGTGGTTGGGGTCGTTGGGGTCGTGGGGGTGGCGGCGCAACGCTTCTTTCCACGTGATGATCTCGCCGATGTACTCGATCAGCGTCTCGCCCTCGGCGAGGTCCTGCACCGCGAACACGCCCTTGCCGTGAACGCCGGAGCGGCGGGTCTGGATGCGCACGCCACGCGAAGGCCTGGCGACGGTTTTCTTGTGGGGGACAGGATCTTTGGACACGGCTCGAAAAAATTTGATATGGTGAATTCGTACATGCGTGTGTGCGCGTGTGCGCACACATGTGTGCGCACGCGTATGCGCGCGAGAGCCGATTGTAGGAGTACCGCATGAGCACCCGCAGAAACTGGATCCAAACCCAAGGCATGGCCCTGGCTGGCCTCGCTGTGCCTGCGCTCTGGAGCGCCGATGCCCTGGCCCAGGATGCCCGGGACAACCGCCCCCTGCCCGCCAAGGGCGAGGCGCTGGCGGGCGTGAAGGCCGCGCCGCTGATTGGCGGCGGCCAATTCATGGCCGACCCGGCCAAGGTGCAGGTTTATTACTGGTGGGCGAGCTGGTGCCCGTTTTGCGCCCAGCAAAGCCCGCACATGGAAAAGCTCTGGCAAGCCCACAAAAATGCGGGCTTGCAAATGCTGGCCATCTCGCTAGACAAGAAATCGGAAGATGCACTGGCCTACCTGAAAAAGAAGGGCTACACCTTCCCCGCCGCGATGATCAGCCCCGCCATCCAGAAATCGCTGCCCAAGCCCGGCGGCCTGCCGGTGACGGTGGTGCGCGGCAAGGATGGCCGTGTTGTCATGGCCGAGAGCGGGGAAATCTTCCCTGAAGATGTTGAACAAATCGCGAAATTCCTCTGAATAGAAACCCCATGAGCAAAACACTCGTCATTGCAGAAAAACCTTCGGTCGCCCAAGACATCGTGCGTGCCCTCACGCCCGTGGAGGGCAAGTTTGAGAAACACGCCGAACACTTCGAGGGCGACAACTACGTCGTGACCAGTGCCGTGGGCCACCTCGTCGAGATTCAGGCCCCCGAGCAATACGATGTCAAGCGCGGCAAGTGGAGCTTTGCGCACCTGCCCGTGATTCCGCCGCACTTTGACCTCAAGCCCGTGGACAAGACCAAGACGCGCCTCAACGCCGTGGTCAAGCTTGCCAAGCGCAAGGACGTGACCTCGCTCATCAACGCCTGTGACGCGGGCCGCGAGGGTGAGTTGATCTTCCGCCTCATCGAGCAATACGCGGGCGGGGCCAAGCCGCTGGGAAAACCGGCGCGCCGCCTGTGGCTGCAAAGCATGACGCCCGAGGCCATTCGCGACGGTTTTGAAAACCTGCGCAGCGACCGCCAGATGCAACCGCTGGCCGACGCCGCACGCTGCCGCTCCGAGGCCGATTGGCTGGTGGGCATCAACGGCACCCGCGCCATGACGGCCTTCAACTCGCGTGATGGCGGCTTCTTCCTGACCACCGTGGGCCGGGTGCAAACGCCCACGCTCTCGGTGGTGGTGGAGCGCGAAGAAAAAATCCGCAAATTCATCAGCCGCGACTACTGGGAAGTGCACGCCACCTTCCTGGCTGAAGCAGGCGAGTACAACGGCAAATACTTCGACCCGAAGTGGAAGAAAGACGAGACCGACCCCGAGCGCCGTGCCGACCGCCTCTGGACCGAGAAAGAGGCGCTGGCCATCGCCGACGCCGTGCGCAGCAAGACCGCCAGCGTCACCGAAGAAAGCAAGCCCACCACGCAAGCCAGCCCGCTGCTTTTTGACCTCACGAGCCTGCAACGCGAGGCCAACAGCAAGTTCGGCTTCTCGGCCAAAACCACGCTCTCGCTGGCGCAAGCGCTCTACGAAAAACACAAGGCCCTGACCTACCCGCGTACCGACTCGCGTGCGCTGCCCGAAGACTATCTCGCCACGGTCAAAAAGACTTTCGGCATGCTGGCCGACAGCCACATGAAACACCTCGCGCCGCACGCGCTCACCGCGCTCAACAAGGGCTACGTCAAGCCCACCAAGCGCGTGTTCGACAACGCCAAGGTCAGCGACCACTTTGCCATCATCCCCACCCTGCAAGAGCCCAAGGGCCTGTCCGAGATTGAGCAAAAGCTCTACGACCTGGTGGTGCGCCGCTTCATGGCCGTGTTCTTCCCCAGCGCCGAATACCAGGTGACCACGCGCATCACCACTGCCGTGGGCCACAGCTTCAAGACCGAAGGCAAGGTGCTGGTCAACCCCGGTTGGCTTGCCATCTACGGCAAGGAAGCGCAAGACGAAAATTCCGAAGGCCCGCAGAACCTGCCGCCCGTGAAAGCGGGCGAGACGGTGCGCAACGAAGCGATTGAGCCCAAGGCCCTCAAGACCAAGCCCCCGGCCCGCTACTCGGAGGCCACGCTGCTGGGCGCGATGGAGGGCGCAGGCAAACTGGTGGAAGACGACGAACTGCGCGAAGCCATGCAAGAGAAGGGCCTCGGCACGCCTGCCACGCGCGCGGCCATCATCGAGGGCCTGCTCAACGAGAAATACATGCACCGCGATGGTCGCGAGCTGATCCCCACGGCCAAGGCCTTCCAGCTCATGACGCTGCTGCGCGGCCTCGACGTGGAAGACCTCTCCAAGCCCGAACTCACCGGCGAGTGGGAGTTCAAGCTCTCGCAGATGGAAAAGGGCAAGCTCACGCGCGAAGCCTTCATGCGCGACATCGCCGCCATGACCGAGCGCATGGTCAAGAAGGCCAAGGAGTACGACCGCGACACCGTGCCCGGCGACTACATCACCCTGCAAACCCCTTGCCCCAACTGCGGCGGCGTGGTGCAGGAGAACTACCGCCGTTTTGCCTGCGTGGGCGCGACCAAGAAAGAAGCCTGCGGCTTCTCCATCACCAAGATTCCGGGTGGCCGCAACTTGGAAGCCGAGGAGGTTGAAGCCTTCCTGCGCGACAAGAAAATCGGCCCCTTGGAAGGCTTCCGCTCCAAGGCGGGCTGGCCCTTCACCGCCGAGCTCGCGCTGGTGTTTGACGAAGACCTCAAGAACTACAAACTCGAATTCGCCTTCGGCGACGACAAGGAAGAAGCGGGCGAAGTGGTGGACGTGAGCGGCCAGGATAGCCTGGGCAAATGCCCCAAGTGCGGCGGCGGCGTGTACGAGATCGGCAACAGCTACGCCTGCGAACACACGCAGGGCGAAAAGGCCACCTGCGACTTCAAGAGCGGCAAAATCATCCTGCAACAGCCCGTGGAGCGCACGCAGATGAGCAAGCTGCTCGAAACCGGCAAGACCGACCTGCTCGACAAATTCATCTCCATGCGCACCCGCCGCCCCTTCAAGGCATTCCTTGCCTGGAACGCCGACGAGGGCAAGGTGAGCTTCGAGTTCGAGCCCAGCAAATTCCCGCCGCGTGGCGGCAAGCCCGGTGCCCGCGCAGGCGCTGCGGCCAAAGCGGCACCCGCCGCGAAGAAGGCTGCAGCCAAAAAAGCCCCCGTGAAAACGGCCGCTGCAAAAACCACCAAAGCCGAGAAGGCCGACAAGCCCAAAGCCCCACGCAAAACCACTGCCGCCACCGGCAAACAGCCCAGCGCCGCGCTCGCCGCAGTGATTGGCAACGAGCCAGTGGCGCGAACCGAAGTGGTGAAAAAACTGTGGGACTACATCAAGGCCAACGGCCTACAAGACGCCACCAACAAACGCGCCATCAATGCCGACGCCAAACTCAAACCCGTCTTCGGCAAAGACCAGGTCACGATGTTTGAACTGGCGGGGATTGTGGGCAAGCATTTGGAGTGAGCCAGTCTCCGGCGCAGGTGCGTGCCAAAGTGCGTTTTGAACTCAAATGCTGAGTTCGGACACAAGGCGCAAGGCATTGCGCAGTTTGGGCAACCGCGCCTGGCTCGCCGCATCGCCCGGCAAATGGCCTGCCAGCGCGGTGTTGAAGTCGGCAGTGGCCAGCAAGTTTTTGAAGGCAGTGCCCAGATAACTGCGCAGCTCTGCGGGCGCGGTGGCGCACTCGGCCAGCAGTTCAGGCCGCCTGTCCAACACCGTGATGATGTCTTCCAAATCGTGACTGCCCAGGTAATCGGGCTGGCCGTTCGCATCGCGGCCCCGGTCGTTGAAAGCCTCCAGCTTGGTGGCAATGAATACCGGCGCATGAATGAGGCGAATGCCCAGGCCGGAATCCAGCTTCATCGTCTGGGCCGTTTCCACGGCAAGCGGGTACCAGCGGTTGGCAAAGCCCAGAATGTCTGGCTCGGTGGGCATCACGTCCACGGTGATGGAGCCATACACCCAGCGGCAAATCGGAGCCCCTGGTCGCATGTCGTTGCTGAAGCCTCGTGCGCGCACCTTGTCCTCAATGGCGTGGTAGTCGCGGGCAGTGAGTGCCTGGGCAATGATGTCCACATCCTCCGTGACGCGGATGCGGTCCGGGCGCTCTTGCGTGAGCAGCAAGCCTGTGGCGCAGCCGCCTACAAACACCACGTCATCGCACACCGGCCCAAGTGCCTTGGCGACCAGTTCGAGAATGGCCAGATTGGGGTTGCTCATTGGGTAACCTCCGCGCAGCGCGCTGCGGCGCTCACGCGAGCCGCTCCTCGAGCATGCTGCGCACCAACTCCCGCTCACGCGCCTGCCCAATGCGCAAGGCATCAAACAGGGCCAGCAGCTCGTAGAAAGACGCGTCGATCTGCGCGGCCAGTGGCAATTTGGGATACAGCGGCAGCAAGGTCGTCCCGCGCGTCGTGCCTTGCGGGTGCGGCCAAACAGGAGGCAGCTCGTCAGCAAACATCACCTTTGACTTGAGCGGTTCCACGCCATGCGCAGTGGCAAAGCCCACCGTCACCTCGCCACGCACCGCAGGGAAAAAGTAAGCTGCCCCTTGCAAAACCATGGGGCGAAAGGCCGGCATGACCAAGCGAGGCGCGCCGTCCACTTCCGTCAACAGGCGTGAGGCTGACAAGCGGGCAATGCAGGCGTGCGCCTCGAACGGTGAGAGATGCAACGCTTGCGCCAATGCCGCGTAGGGCAGCTTTTGCCCCTTCAGGCAAACCAGCTTGAAGGCAACCGCCAAGTCTTGCGGCTTGAGAGCCCACTGGGCATGACTCAGCCGCGATTTGATTCCAGAACTGCCCACGCCAAGCTCCATACGCAATATGCATACAGAATATATATTCAAATCAAGGTGGTTTCAACAGGCCATCCAATTTATTTGCAATATGCATATAGCAAATATGGCTGTTTCCGGTTCGCATATGGTGCAGCCTTCTGGGCAGTCTGGCTAACTCGGCGAACAGATTTCTGAAAGGCCGCCTACCCCGCCCGGCTCACCCGCAACACCTCCGCCCCATAAGCCTCCAGCTTTTTCACGCCAATGCCGCTGATGCCTTCCAGCTCTGCGAGTGTTTGCGGGGCGCGTTCTGCGATGGCTCGCAGGGTGGCGTCGTGGAAGATGACGAAGGCGGGGAGGTTGTGTTCTCTGGCGACTTCGGCGCGCCATGCTTTGAGGTTGGCCAGCCGCTCCAGTGCGGCGGTGTTAAGTTGCGCTTCGGCCAGGCCTTTGACCGAGGTTTTGGTGCCGCGTTTGTTGCGGTTGGCGCTGGTTTTGGTGGCTTCGCGCAGCAAGACGCTCGCTTCGCCTTTGAGCACTTCTCTGGCGCTGGGCAGCAGGTGCAGGGTGCTGAAGCCTTCGCTGTCCACATACAAGCGGTTTTGCGCGATGAGTTGGCGCAGCACGGCACGCCATTGGCTCTCGGACAAATCCGCGCCGATGCCGAAGGTGGAGAGTTTGTCGTGTGCGTATTGGCTGACTTTCTCAGTCACTTTGCCGCGCAAGATGTCCATGATGTGCCCCGCGCCAAAGGCGGTGCCGCTGGCTTGTTGCACGCGGTAGATGCACGAGAGCAGTTTGCGGGCGGGCTCGGAGGCATCCCACACTTCGGGCGGGTGCAGGCAGTTGTCGCAGTTGCCGCAGGGTTGTGAGGGCTCACCAAAGTAGTCGAGCAGGTGCACGCGGCGGCATTGCGTGCCTTCAGCCAGCGTGAGGAGCGCGTCGAGCTTGCCGCGCATGACATGCTTGAACTCTTCGCTGGCCACTTCGCTGGCGTCAATCATGCGGCGCTGGTTCACCACGTCTTGAAGGCCGTAGGTCATCCACGCGTTGGCGGGTAGGCCATCGCGTCCGGCGCGGCCTGTTTCCTGGTAATAGCCTTCGATGTTTTTGGGCATGTCCAAATGCGCGACAAAACGTACATCGGGCTTGTCGATGCCCATGCCAAAGGCGATGGTGGCCACCATCACGGCTGACTCGTCGCGCAAGAAGCGGTTTTGGCGTTGCTGGCGCAGACCTGCGTCAAGCCCTGCGTGATACGCCATTGCAGGAATGCCCGCATCAGCCAAAGCCTCGGCCACTTCTTCAACGCGCTTTCTCGACTGGCAATAAACAATGCCCGCTTCGCCCGAATGTTCGGTTTCAATAAAGCGCATCAACTGCTTTAGGCCATCGGTTTTTTCGACGATGGTGTAGCGGATGTTGGGCCGGTCAAAGCTGCTGACAAACTGGCGTGCCGTCTCCAGCTTCAAGCGCTCAACCATGTCTTGCCGCGTGAGCGCGTCGGCGGTGGCGGTGAGCGCCATGCGCGGCACGCTGGGGAAAAGTTCGTGCAGCAAACTCAGACTTCGGTATTCGGGCCTGAAGTCGTGCCCCCATTGGCTCACGCAATGCGCCTCGTCAATCGCAAACAAGCTGAGCAGGCCGCGCTCGTGCAACGAGGTGAGCAGCGCCCGCATGCGCGGCGTGTTGATGCGCTCGGGCGCGGCGTAGAGCAGGGTGAGTTCGGCGCGGAGCAGTTGCTGCTCCAACTCGCTGCTTTCTTCAAAGCTCTGGGTGGAGTTGAGAAACGCGGCGCTCACGCCCGCTTCGTGCAACGCGCCCACCTGGTCGTGCATGAGCGCAATCAGCGGCGAGATGACGACGGTCACGCCCAAGCCAGCGCGGTGTCGCGCAATGGCCGGGATTTGGTAGCAAAGGCTCTTGCCGCCGCCCGTGGGCATGAGCACCAGCGCG
>JBJOKU010000049.1:0-7969 GCA_046045925.1 Pseudomonadota bacterium | reverse complement strand
ACTGATGCCCCCTGTGTCGAAGGTGATGCCCTTGCCCACCAGCACCACCGGGGCCTCGGATTTTCCAGCTCCCTGGTACTTCAGGACGATGAACCGCAGGGGCTCCTCCGAGCCTTGAGCCACGGCCATGAACGAGCCCATCTTCAGCTTGGCAACCTGGGCCGGGCCGAGTATTTCACACGTCATCTGTTTGGATCGTCCGGCAATTTCCCCCGCCAAATTGGCCAGATCACTGGCTTTGGCGTAGTTGCCGGGACGGTTGCCCCATTCTTTGGTGAGTTCAATGCCGGCAACCAGGGCCCGCGCCTGATGCAATGCATCCTTGAACAACAGGGGTTCGGCAACCCCAAGAGTCAGCCTTCCCAATTTGCGCGGTTTTTGAGAAGGCTTGGTGGTGGTGTACACATAAGTTGCATCGGCAGCGGCAAGAACGGCTGCGTGCAACATTTGGGGGGTCTGGCCCTGCGCGGGCAGCAGCAGGGTTGCCTCGAAACTCCTGCCCGCCTTCAGACTTGCAAAACCCGCCATGACCGCTTTGCGAATCTCACGGGCCGTACCTTTTGCTGCACCCGCCACCAGCCAGCGATTGCAGGCCAGCCCATCCACCCCATAGAGATTCAGTACCGAGCCCGCATGGCCATCCCACAATTTGTCTTTGCGGGCCTGTGCAGCCAGTTTCAGCCATGAGGGTGCAGTCTTCAGGGCCTTGTCATCCAGCATTTCCTCGGTCACCAAGGCCAGCATGACATCCGACTTCTCGGCAACAGCAGTTTGCGAATCCAGTTTCTTGAGTTGAAAGTTCATAATGCGTTGGCCCATCGGCCACAATGTGGTTTTTGATGCTTTAGCCAGCTGTTTCCGGCCCGATTTCCCCGATGTTATTTCATTCCTCCCTCCGCAAAGAACTGTCGCGCAGCTTTGGAGGCACATTCGTGGTATTGCTGACCGTGGTCATGACCATGATGCTGATCCGCACCCTGGGCCAGGCCAGCAAAGGCAGCGTCAATCCACAAGATGTGATGCTCATCATGGGCTACTCGGTGGTCGGGCACCTGCCCACCATCCTCTCTCTGTCGCTGTTCATCAGCATAGTCGGCACGCTCTCGCGCCTGTATCGCGACAGCGAAATGGTGATCTGGTTCACCAGCGGGCTCGGCTTGATGGGCTTTGCGCGGCCCGTCCTCCGCTTTGCCTGGCCTGTGATGCTTCTCGTGGTTGTGCTTTTGCTGGGTGTCTGGCCCTGGACCAACCAGAAAACCCAGGAGCTCAAGGATCTCTACAAGAACAGGGGCGACCTCGAACGCGTCACTCCCGGCCAGTTCCAGGAGTCTGCAGGGGGCCAGCGCGTCTTTTTTGTCGAAAAGGACAGCAGCAACGACAAGACAGGCAAGAACGTCTTTGTCTCCACCACCGACAGGGGGCGGCATGCCATCACCTCAGCCAGTCTGGGGCAGATTGAAGTCATCTATGGCGAAAAATTCCTCGTCCTCTCCAGCGGCCAGCGACTGGAGCGAAACACCAGCACGGGCGACTTGCGCGTCAGCGAATTCGAGCACTACGGCATCCGCTTGGGCGACAACCAATCCACCGACAGCAACGCCCCCCTCTACAAGGCGCGATCCACACAAGACCTGCTGGCAGACGGCAGCCATTCCGCTCATGCTGAATTGGCTTGGCGAATCGGTCTCGCCCTCGCAGCGGGCAACCTGAGTCTGCTGGCGCTGGCCATTACCAGCGCCAACCCGCGCGTGGGCAAGAGCAATCACTTTCTCCTGGCACTCTTTGCCTTCGTGGTCTATCACAACCTCATCAACCTCAGCCAGAACTGGGTGAGCAGTGGCCGGCACTCCCTTGTCTTCGTGACCATGTTCATGCACGGCGGCCTGTTTGTTCTGGCTTGGTCGTGGATCTGGCTGCGGCATACGCAATGGCATTGGTCGCACCTGCTTGGCAGGCGATCCCTCGCGCCAGCTGCCATGGCCACCTCCCAACAGGGAGGGCAATCATGAAAACAACGCGCCGCCTGATCTACGGCGAAATCCAGACCGCCGTGGGCTTTGTGACCCTGTGTTTTCTGGCCCTGTTCTTTTTCTTCGATTTCGTCGATGAACTCCCGGCTGTGGGCAAGGGCAACGCGGGCGGATACCAGCTCAGGCACGCACTGCTCTTTGTCGTCATGCAGATGCCCAACCGGATCTATGAACTCTTGCCCATCACCGTGCTGATTGGCAGCATCTTCGTGATGTCCCGACTGGCGCAAAGCTCCGAATTCACCATACTGCGCACCAGCGGCCTGGGCCCCTGGAGGGCACTGCGCATGCTCATGGGCATTGGGGTTGTTTTCACCGTTGCCACGTTTCTTGTCGGCGATTACATCGCGCCCTATGTGGATCGCTCCGCACAATTGATGAAGGCCAGGTATTACAGCGGTGCCATCTCGATTGGACAAACCGGCACCTGGCTGAAAGAAAAACAAACCTACAGCCGCTTCGCCGTCAATGTGGGGGCCATGAGCGGCAACGGCGACATGCGCAACGTCCGCATCTTCGAGTTCAACGCCAAGGGATACCTGGTATCAACCCTTCTGGCCGAGCAAGCCGAGTTCGGGCCTGGGGAAGATTGGCTGCTCAAGAACGTGGAAGTCACCGAATTCCAGATGCGGCCAGACAAAGATGCCGCCGGTCGCGAACAGGATGTAACGGCCACCGTGCGCAAATCGCAGCGCAGCGAAATGCAGTGGCCCACCACTCTTTCGCGTGAAATGGTGTCCACTTCGCTGCTGCGCCCCGACCGCATGCAGACCGTTGATTTGTTCCAGTACATCCGGCATCTGCAAAGCAACGGACAAACTGCCCAGAAGTACGAGATCGAGTTCTGGCGCAAGGTGTTTTACCCGCTGAGCTGCCTCGTGATGGTCATCCTCGCCCTGCCCTTTGCCTATCTGCACTTCCGCAAGGGAGCTGCCACGGGCTACGTCTTCACCGGGGTGATGATCGGCATCAGCTTCTTTCTGCTCAACAACGTGTTTGGCTTTGTGGGCAACCTTCGCAACTGGGAGCCCTGGATCGCCGCTGGAGCCCCCGGTGCGCTGTACCTGTTGATCTCCCTGTCGGCCTTCGGCTGGCTGGTGCTGAGGCGCTGAACATGACCCTTGCCGCCCCCGCCACACGTGCCATCATCTTGTTTGCCCATGGCTCGCGCGACCCCAACTGGTCCAACCCCGTCCGGGCCGTTGCCGCGCAAGTCGCGCTGCAAAGCCCGCAAACTCCCGTGGCCTGCGCCTATCTTGAGTTGATGAGTCCCAACCTGGCTGAGTCGGTTGCAAGCCTTGTGGCAGCACACCCCCAATTGGAAACCATCAGCATCTACCCCGTGTTTCTGGGCATGGGCCGCCATGCCCGTGAAGACCTCCCGTTGCTGATGCAAGAGCTGCAAGCGCTGTATCCGGGCGTCCGTTTTGTGCAAATGCCCTCTGCGGGCGAAAGCCAGGCCGTGCTTGATGCCATCGCGCAATCGGCACTGGCCGCACTGGCCTGAGGTCGGCAAAAGCTCAATCTGTCGTGAGTTGCAAGGCCACACCATTGGGGCCTTGCAACTGCGGCGGCACAATGAAGAGCCGCTCCAGCGCCAGACCCGACTTCGAGAGGTAATCCTTGACCTGCTGGGCACGGGCCAATGCCAGTTGCCGCCAGGTGTCCTCGTTGAGCGACACATCTTCCATCAACAAAGTTTCCATCTCTTCAGCCGGAATGTCCTTGGTCATGCCAATCATGTTGCGCGGCTTTTTGACTTTCGATGCCGAGTACACCGCCTTGAGCAAAGTCTCGTAATCGGTCTTTGCCAGTTCCTGCACGGTCTGCGCTTTGCCCGAGGGGTTGCGGCGCAAGTATTCGGTCATCACGGCCCGGTGAACTGCGTTGCGCTGGTAGCCGGTTTTTTCAGCCGCACTGCCTGACTGCCCCGCCAGGTTGACCTTCAGGGCCGGGCGCTCCTGCATGGCCTTGGCAATCTGGTCGAGCTGCTTCATGCTCTCTGCCGAAAGACGGTCGGACCCGGCAGCAAATGTCACTTGCCCCGCCTGCTCTGCCGAACCACCACCCAATGCTCCTGCTATCAGCGAGAAAGGCGAGGTCAGGGCCCGGCCAATCAAGTTGAGTACCAGCTTCCAGACAATAGCGCCAATCTTGAAATCGGGGTCATCCAGGCTGCCGCTCACGGGCAGGTTCACATCAATCACGCCATTGCGGTCTTTGAGCAGCGAGATCGCCAGCTTGACCGGAAGGTTGCCCCCCTGCCCATCAATCTTCTCGCCCAGCGTGAGCTGGTTGAGAATGAAGTTGTTGTTGGCCACCAAGCGCCCATCAGGCTGCACCTGGTAGCTGACATCCACATTGAGCTTGCCACGATCAATCGCGTAGCCCAGGTACTTGGCGGTGTAGGGTGAAAGCGGCGGCAACTCCAGGTCGCGCACATTGGCCTTGATATCCAGTGCGAGTGGCTTGGCCAGCGGATTGAGTTTGCCCTTGAGCGTGAGCAGCGCAGACCCCTGCGCCTTGCCGTCCATGTCGATGTCGGCCATCTGCACTTGCCCGTCTTTGGCCCGGGATGCAAAACCACCCAGTTGGCCATTCAATTCAGACAATGCCGCGCTGTAGTTGGGCTTGATGAAGCGATCCGAGAAATTGATGCGTCCATTGATCAGCCTGGATGGCCCAATATGAATGACTGGCGCAGACTCGGTGCTGGCAACAGCCGTGGTTCCCGTTGCTTGCGCCACAGCATTGCCCTGTGTCGCCGATGACGCGGGCAAGGCAGGTGATGCCGCACTTGCCCCATTCTGCGCAGCCCCCGCCCTGGCCTTCTTGCTGGCGAACACGTCCTGCAAATTGAACCGCCCCGACTCGTTGATGATGAGACGGGCGTAAAAATCAGCCAACGCACTGCTGCCCACCCGCACCCTCAAGGGCTGGCCTGGCATGTCGTGGAATTCAAGGCCCTGCCACGCAAGACTCCTCCAGCTCAGCAGTTCCTCCGCAGGTTCCAGGCTGTTGGCCCGCACGTTTTCGAGTGCGGCATCGCCCTTGAGCCAGATTTCTTCAGGTTCACTGCCATCCTGGGCTTGCTTGTAGAGCACCTGGCCCCTCACGCTCGCATCGGCTTGCAGCAGGTTCATCTGCACCTTGGCTCTGAGGTAGGGCTCCAGTGCATGCAAGGGAATGCGCTTCGCGTCCAGCGCGGCCTTGACCTGCAACAACGGCGCTTGCTTGTCGCGCAAGCTACCTCCCAGATCCCCCTTGACCCTGAGCAGGCCCGGCGTTGCCTTTTGCTGGCGCGAAATCTGGCCCACGCTGGCTTGCAGGTCAAAAGGCGTTTGGCGAGATACCACTGCCCCGCCCGACAACTCCAGGCCCTGCATTTGCAGGTTCAGATTGGTCAGCTCTATGCGCGCCGTTGAACGATCAAGCTCGCGCTCTTCGGTGATCACCCCAGTGGCCGCAGCATCCCACCAGACCACTTGCCCGCCTTTGATGTCCAGCTTGCCCAGCTTGAAACCAGGCGGCGGTGCTGATGATGTGGAGGAAGTTTGCTCGCCACCTGCCGTTTTCAGCCACTTCTGCCAATTGCCATTGCCTTGCGCATCACGGCTGAATTCCATCTGCGGTTGCGCCAACTCGATTTGCCCCACCTGGATGGTCTTGAGCGGCCAGCCCAGCTCAGCATTGCTCACGCGCAGCAGCTTCCAGCCAATGGGCAGGCTGTTCGAAACGGTCCTGCCAGCCGCGCCAGCACTTGTCTGGCTCTTGCCAGAGGCGAGGGGTCGCGGCTGGCGTGTATCGAGCAACAAATCGCTCACCGAAATTTCGCTGACCTTGAGTTGCAAAGCGAAGTCTTTGCCATTCGTGCCTTGCCATGATCCCGTGAGCGCGGCGCTCAAACTCCCCGACAGCGCAGGCTCCAGATACTGGCCTGCCAGTGGGCGCAGCGATTGCAGGTTGGCATCCGTCAGCGCCAGATCAAGCTCGCCATTGCCGGGCTGTGGATACACATTGACAACCAATTGGCCCTTGCCGGTCTGGTCAGTTGCCTTGGCCGCAAGTTGTGCGGGTTGTGTCGATGCCAAACGCGGCCAATCCGACTTGAGCTGCAAAGCGGGGCGGTCTGCCCCGCTGGACGGCAGCAAGGGCCAACCCAACTGCTTTGCGTTCAATTCCAGAGACCCACCTGCCACGCCTGTGCCACTGAAAGCGCCGCGAGTGGCCACCCATTGCCAATTTTTCAGGCCCAGCGTTCCGTCCAACTGAATCTGGTCTGACTTGTCCTTGCCACCCTGCACAAATTTGAGCTTGAGATCGGCATTCAGCACCCCCTGCACCGGTTTGTGCCCCAACTGCGCGGGCCAGTAAGGCAGCCAGTGCTGGATGTTCACCCCCGGCGTTACCAGATGCAGTTCGCCCTGCTTGCTGGGTGAAAACGGCGTGGCCTGCACCTGCAAATCCATCGCATGACCGTTGAGTTTGAGTGCCAGATGCGGGGCCGCGCGCACCTCGCGCTGCGAAGGCAGGCTGCTGATGAAGGGCAGGCCGAACTCCAACTCGCGCACCTCATGCGTTTTGCCCACAGGCGTATCGACAAAATCAAGTGCGCCACCGCTGACGCGGATGTTGTAGAGCGAAAACCTGGCGGGTTCGGCTGCCGGGGCGCTTGGGTCAACCGCAAAGCGCTTGAGCAAGTCGTCAATGTCATAGACACCCTTGCCTTCGTGCCGCAAGCGAAGTTCGGGTTTGGAAACCTCCAGCTCATCAACCACCGGGGCCATGTACCGCAAGGACTTCAGCTCCAGGTTGGCGCGAATGCGCTCCACCTTCAATTGCCAGTCTTTGCCTTGCGCATCGGCAATTTGCAGGCCACCCACTTCCAGCACCATCGACCACGGCTGGAAATCCACCCTGTCTACACTGACTTTGCGGCCCAGCGCTTGTGTGGCCTGGCCTTCCAATTCTTTCTTGACCCAACCGGGCACAAGAGCCCACAGCACCGCCCAGAAAACCAGCAGTGATGCCACCACAATCAGCCACCACTTGCGGTGAATCAGGATCCATTCCAGCCGTTTACCCATTTTGTCTACATTCCATTTGCATCTAATGCACCTTCGGCAACAGCGTCCGATGGTATAAAACTGGCATGAATCTGCATCAGTTCCGTTTTGTCCAAGAGGCTGTGCGCCGCAATCTCAATTTGACCGAAGCCGCCAAGGCCCTGCATACCTCGCAGCCCGGTGTATCCAAGTCCATTATCGAACTGGAAGAAGAGCTTGGCATCGACATTTTTGTGCGTCACGGCAAAAGATTGAAATCGGTCACAGAGCCCGGCCGCCATGTGCTGGCAGCGGTGGACATCATTTTGCGTGAAGTGGGCAACCTGAAGCGCATCGGCGAACAGTATTCCACGCAAGACAGCGGCACGCTCTCGATTGCCACCACCCACACGCAGGCCCGCTACGTGCTGCCGCAACCCGTGGCGCAACTGCGCAGCGCTTTCCCAAAAGTCAACGTGAGCCTGCATCAGGGCTCGCCAGACCAAGTAGCCAAGATGCTCATCGACGAGGTGGCCGAGATCGGCATCGCCACCGAATCGCTCAGCAACTACGAAGAACTGGTCACCCTGCCCTGCTACGAATGGCAGCACGTGCTCATCCTGCCCGAAGACCACCCCCTGGTGCAAAAAGAGCGCATCACGCTGGAAGACCTGGCCAAAGAGCCGCTCATCACCTACCACCCCAGCTTCACCGGGCGCACAAAGATCGACCACGCCTTTGAGCACCGCAAGCTCACACCGCGCATCGCGCTTGAAGCCATCGACTCCGACGTGATCCGCACCTACGTGAGCCTCGGGCTGGGCGTGGGCATCGTGGCCGAAATGGCGGTACGCGAAGCCAGCGCCATGACGGGCCTGATTACCCGACCCGGCA
>JBJOKU010000048.1:0-8063 GCA_046045925.1 Pseudomonadota bacterium | reverse complement strand
GGTCAGCAAAAGTGCGCGTTGCGAAGCCTGCAAGCAAGCCCATGAGACAAGCCCGATGAGCCCGAAGAGCAACGGCCAGGCCAGATGCAGCGAGGCACGCGACTGCATCCACAAACGCCGCCAGCGCCACAGCCCCCACAGGGCCAGGGGCAATGCGGGCCATCCAAACCACACGAGCATTTGCAGGCTGCGCTTGGCGTCTTGTGCCGAAGCGGGCAACTCAAGGCGCCAACGCCACAAGTCCATGGCCCAGGCCATCACGGCACTGGCCAGGGCGCAGGCCACCAGCACCATTGCCCAGCGGCGGCTGCGATTGTTGGGTTGCAGGGCGTGTACAAAGGCCCCGGCAAGACACCAGGCCACGGCCAGGATGGGGGCACCACTGAGCACCAGCCCCTCGGCCGCCAGCGCCAATGCCAGCAGAGGCCCGACCGTGCGCCAGGGCATGGCCGCCACCGCGTAAAGCATCAGCGTGCTGAAGGCCAACTGGCTCAGGGCAGGCGAGACCTCGTGTGACAACAGCGGCAGGCCCAGACAGGCCATCAAGGCCAGCAGGCCTGCATCGGCCACAGCGCGTGCGTAATCTACGGGCTTGGCTTCGCCGCCAAACGCAAATGCCACGGGCTGGGCTGCGGGCAGGCGTGCCAGATGGTAAATGGCGTTCCATGCTGCATAGAACGTGAGGGCCAGCAGCAGCATGAAGGGGATGCGCACCGCCACAAAGGCGTCGAGCCACGGGGTGAGCAGCTGGATGGCGAGTGCGCCCAGCCAGTACGGCAGCAGTGCGTCCATGTCGGGCCGGAAGCCCAGCAATTGGGGGGTGAGCCAAGGGCTGTCACCCTGCGCAATGGCCCGCATCAGGCCGAAGCTGGTGATGTCGGTGGTTTTCCAGGGAAGCCTGGCGGCAAACCCGGCCACGATGTACACCAGACACAAGCCCAGCAACCCCCAGCGGGGCAGGCGCTGTACCGCTGATTGGGCAACAACGGCGGGTGTCGGAATGGCGTTTGCGAGAGACATCAGGGTGTGCGCAGAAATGGGGCGCAGGAAAGGGCGCAGGATCGGTAAAACAAAAAGGCAGCCGGGAGGGCTGCCTTTGATCGTACCGAAAAAAACGGTTTACTTCTTGGCGTAGCGGTTGCGGAAGCGCTCGACGCGGCCGCCCATGTTGTCCACGCTCTTTTGGGTGCCGGTGTAGAAGGGGTGGCTTTCGCTGGAGGTGTCCAGCTTGAACAGCGGCAGTTCGCGGCCATCGTCCATCTTGACGGTTTCTTTGGTGTTCACGCAGGAGCGGGTGACAAACTTGAAGCCGTTGGAGAGGTCAAGGAAGCAGACTTCGCGGTAGTTGGGGTGAATGCCATCTTTCATGGGGGTGATCCTTGTCAGCAGCGGGAGCCACCCGGGGCCGCAGCGAAGACATTTCACTGCTCTCAACCTGTCCGGACACTTGCCGCAAAGACCGAGATTATCGCATGAAATCAAGCACTTGGCATCTTTTCGGGATTCGGCAGACCTACAATCGCCGCCATGCACCATGCTCCCGGACTGTTTGACCCCGCGCCCGAAGCGCCCTTGCGCCTGCTTGATGGCCTCAACGAAGAACAACACCGGGCCGTGACCCTGCCCGGAGAGCACGCCCTCATTCTGGCCGGAGCGGGCTCTGGCAAGACCCGCGTGCTGACCACGCGCATTGCCTGGCTGCTGCAAACCGGCCAGGCCACGCCCGGCGGGTTGCTGGCCGTGACCTTCACCAACAAGGCCGCCAAGGAGATGCTGCACCGCCTCTCGGGCATGCTGCCCATCAACGTGCGCGGCATGTGGGTGGGCACCTTCCACGGGCTGTGCAACCGCTTTTTGCGGGCGCACTGGCAACTGGCCAGCCTGCCGCAGACTTTCCAGATTCTCGACACACAGGACCAGCTTTCGGCCATCAAGCGCCTGCTCAAGGCCAACAACATCGACGACGAGCGCTTTCCGCCCAAGGAATTGCAGTGGTTCATCGCCGGTTGCAAAGAAGACGGCCAGCGCCCCAAAGACCTGGTGGCGCGCGACCCGAACATGCGCCGCAAGATCGAGATTTACCAGCTCTACGAAGACCAATGCCAGCGCGAAGGCGTGGTGGACTTCGGCGAGCTGATGTTGCGCACCTACGAGCTGCTGCGCGACCACGCCCCGCTGCGCGAGCATTACCAGCGGCGCTTCAGGCACATTCTGGTGGACGAGTTCCAGGACACCAACCGCCTGCAATACGCCTGGATCAAGATGCTCTCGTACAACCCGGTGGCCAACGCCTTCAGCGGCAACAGCGTGTTTGCCGTGGGCGATGACGACCAGAGCATCTACGCTTTTCGCGGGGCGCAAGTGGGCAACATGGCCGACTTCGTGCGCGAGTTCGGCGTGGCCCAGACCATCAAGCTCGAACGCAACTACCGCAGCCACGGCAACATCCTCGACAGCGCCAATCACCTGATCTCGCACAACAGCAAGCGGCTGGGCAAGAACCTCAGCACCGAGCGCGGCCCCGGCGAGCCGGTGCGCGTGATGGAGAGCCCGAGCGACTACGCCGAGGCCAACTGGCTCATCGAAGAAATGCAGCAACTCCTGCGCGACGGTGTGCCGCACAGCCAGATCGCCGTGCTCTACCGCAGCAACGCGCAAAGCCGGGTGATCGAAACCGCGCTGTTCAACGCAGGCATGCCCTACAAGGTGTATGGCGGGCTGCGCTTTTTTGAGCGGGCCGAGGTCAAGCACGCGCTGGCTTATTTGCGCCTGCTGGAGAACCCGCGCGACGACACCAGCTTTTTGCGCGTGGTCAACTTTCCGCCGCGCGGCATTGGCGCACGCAGCCTGGAGCAACTGCAAGACAGCGCCCGCGATCTGGGCTGCGCCCTGACCGATGCGGTGACGGGCGTGACCGGCAAGGCCGGGGCCAACCTCACGGCCTTTGTGGCGATGCTGCAAGTCATGCGTGAGCAGGCGGTGAGTTTGAGCCTGAAAGAAATCGTGCAGTTGGTGCTGGCGCACAGCGGCTTGGTGGAGCACTACCAAGCCGAGCGCGACGGGCAAGACCGCGTGGAGAACCTGGAAGAACTGGTCAACGCGGCAGAGAGCTTTGTGTCGATTGAAGGCTTTGGCCGCGATGCCGAGGCGCTCACTCCGTCTGCCAGCGTTTCAGCGCCTGATGCGCAAGCTGCCGGGGCTTCGGATGAAACCGGTGAAACCATGTCCCCGTTGGCCGCCTTTCTCTCGCACGCATCGCTCGAAGCGGGCGACAACCAGGCCGAGGCTGGCAAAGACGCGATCCAGCTCATGACGGTGCACGCCGCCAAGGGCCTCGAGTTCGACGCGGTGTTCATCACCGGGCTGGAAGAGGGCCTGTTCCCCCACGAAAACAGCCTGAGCGACGTGGCCGGGCTCGAAGAAGAGCGCCGCCTCATGTACGTGGCCATCACCCGCGCGCGCCAGCGCCTGTACCTGAGCCACGCACAAACGCGCATGCTGCACGGCTCCACGCGATACAACATCAAGAGCCGCTTCTTCGACGAGTTGCCCGAGGGCGCACTCAAGTGGCTGAGCCCCAAGCAACCGGCGTTCTGGGGTGGCTCGAACAACAAGTTCGGCAAATCCAATGCCGCCTTCAGCCAACCCTGGATGGACGATGCGCCCGTGGTGCGCCAAAAAGAAGAAGTTGTGGCCCCTGCAGCCTCAGGCGGGCAGGCGGCGCTCAAGGCGGGTGTGAAGGTGTTCCACACCAAGTTTGGCGAAGGCAAGGTCATGAGCGTGGAAGGCAAGGGCGACGAGGCCCGTGCGCAAGTGAACTTTCCGCGTCACGGCATCAAGTGGCTGGCGCTGTCGGTGGCGAAACTCACCGTGGTAGATTGAGCGTCTGGACAGACCCAGACCAAGCCTCCAACATGAACCAGCCTCCTGACAACTTGTTCCAGCGCCGTGTTGTGCGCAGCCTCATGAACTCGCTGGCCGGTTTGCGGGCCACCTGGGTGCATGAAGAAGCTTTCCGCGTGGAGATTTGTCTTTGCGTCCTGCTGGTGCCCTTGGCCCTGTATCTTGGGCAGGACGGCATTTCACGCGCCTTGTTGGTGGGCAGCCTTGTTGTCGTGCTTGTGGCCGAATTGCTCAACTCCGCCATTGAAGCTGCCGTTGACCGCATTTCAACCGAGTGGCATGAACAGTCCAAGCTGGCCAAGGACATGGGCAGCGCGGCTGTTTTTGTGGCCATGATGCTGGCCGTTCTGACTTGGGTGCTTGTTCTGTGGCGCTAGCGGTTTGCCGCGCCTGAATTGCTCAGCGCATTGCCGGATGGCTGTTGGCGGGCGATGCGTCCATGTAACCCATGCCGTCTTTCACGCCTTTTTTCCCCATGGTCTGCCATGCTGTTTTCTGGCTCACGAGGCGGGCCAGGTTTTCCAGCTCTTCGTCGGTGTGGTTGATGGCTTTGGCCGGGGTGAGTGACTTGCCATTGACGGGGGCGGGTTCACCCCAGAAGGCTTGGTGGTAGGAAGACTGGCTCACCACCTTGTCGCCCCCGGCACCCATGTCCACCGTGCCGTAGCAATTGCAGAAGTAGGTGCGGTTGGCGCTCTTCTCGAAAACTTCGGTGTACACGCCTGTGCCGCGTATGCCTGCCGTGAGGGTGGGCGTGACGATGGAGCGGCTGGTTCCCTTGCCCCAGACGCTGACCACCGCGCCAGTGAGCAGCCGAAGCAGGCTGACGGCAAACAGCGATTGGCCGCGCTCCACCACCAGGCGGCTGTTTTGCCGCACTTGAAAGGAGGAGTTGCCGATGACAAAGATCAGGTGTGAGCCAGGGCCGGTTTCGATGCGGTCGCCCGTCTGGATGACCTGCTGGGCCGCGAGCTTGCGACCGTTGAGCAGGGCATCCCCCTGCAACTCGATGATGTTGGTGCGTTGCTGCGCAAGGGCTGCTCCGAAGCCGCCCATGCTGCTCCAGGCAGCGGCCGCTGCCAGAAAACTGCGGCGCTGGAACCACAGCACTTCTTTTTCGCTGCGGTTGATCAGATGATGCTGGCTCATGGGGACTCCTTGTCAGATTCGTTCGCAGGCTCCGAAATGAAGCTCTCGTGAAAAGTGAAAAACAGGGAACAGAAAAACATGGTGGCGATGGTGAGCACCAAAGGCAGCATCAGGGCGCCGGTGAGTGCGGGGCTGCCTGCGAGGGCACCCACGAGGGATGCCGCGGTTCCTGCGCTGACCGTGATGAGAAACCAGCAAAGGCCATACACCGTGAGTGCCTTGAGGTTGCGCCAGCAGGCGACAAAGCTGAAGAACAGGCTTTTGGCCGGGCTCAACCCGTGCCAGTGCACCAGCGCTGGTGCGTGCCAGAAGGCAAAGCTCAAGGGCAGGTAGGCGGCAAGCGCCAGGTAGGCGGCGGCCAGCACGCCCGGACGGGCCATGACATCCTTGTCCTCCCCACTGCCAAACAGGTACAGCCGGGCGAATTCGCCGCCGTCGGCAACGGCCGAGAGGCCCATCACGCCCAGAAACCCGAGGGCGTACAGCCCGCCAAGCACCATCATGTGGCGCAGCCGCTCCTTGCCTGCACGGAAGGCGGCCACCAGAAGCGTGGGCATGGGAAAGCGGCCACTCAGGGCCTCGTGCGTGGCCACCATGTAGCCCAGCGTGAGGGCGGGCAGCAGCACCAGAATGGCCAGTGTGCCGGCCAGCTTGAGCAGGCTGAGAATGGCAAAAACCGCCATGAAGGTCATGAACAGGCCCAACATGGCCATGGGCTGCCTTGCGAAAACGCGGACTCCAAGCCGGAACCATTCATAACCTCTTTTTGCTGGAACGATGTTCAGTTTCATGCTGTGAAGGTCAGTCGTGCAAAGCGCTTAAAAGTTTCACTGGTGCTGCATTTTGCAGGCGCAGTGTGAAATTGTTCATGGATGCAAGGGGCATTTACCCCTCAGCGGGCGTGATCCAGCATGGTACGCGCGAGTTCGGTACGCTGTTGGCGGTGTGAGAGCACGCGCTCAAAGTGCGTGGGGTCGTGCGGCGTGAGCATCGAGGCCTCGCGCGGGAGGTGAAAGTCCCACAGGCGTGAAACCCAAAAGCGCAACGCCCCGGCGCGCAGCTTGGCGCTCAGCAGTTCGCGCTCGACGGCCTGCAAGGGGCGCACGGATTCGTACCCCACCATAAAGGCCTGCGAGCGGGGCATGTCGGTCTGGCCTGTGGGCAGGTCGATGCACCAGTCGTTCAGGCAGACGGCAATGTCAAACAGCCAGGTGCCAAAACCGGCGAAGTAGAAATCGAAGAAGCCGGTGAGGCGCTCGCCTTCGAACATCACGTTGTCGCGGAAGAGGTCGGCGTGGATGGGGCCGCGCGGCAAGGCCTTGCCTGCGGAGGTGCTGGACAGATGATTCTGGTAGGCCAGCTCGGACTCGATCATGGCCTTTTGCGCTTCGCTCAGGTGGGGGGTGACGAGCGGAATGGTTTCGTTCCACCACTTCAGGCCGCGCAGGTTGGGCTGCTGGCGCTGGTAGTCGCGGCCCGCCAGGTGCATGCGGGCGAGCATTTCGCCCACCGCGCGGGTGTGCGCGGGTTGCGGCTGCAACTGGCTGGCACCTTCAAGGCGATTGACCACCGCAGCCGGTTTGCCCTTGAGCGTGTGCAGGATTTCGCCATGCTTGTCTTGCGCCGGGTCGGGCACCGGAATGCCCTTGGACGCCAAGTGCTGCATCAGATGCAGGTAAAACGGCAATTGTTCGTGCGTCAGGCGCTCGAACAGCGTGAGCACATAGCGGCCCTGGTCGGTTGTGGCAAAGAAGTTGGTGTTCTCGATGCCGCCCGAGCAACCTTTCAACTCGGTCAGCTCGCCCAGCGGTTGACCATGCAAATGCAGGCCGCGCACAAACTCGGCGGCCTCCTCAAAAGAGACTTCGGTAAAAACTGCCATGACGCGCCAGGGGGAAAAATGAATGCTCAGAACTTGCCGACGTTCCACATGGCCTTGCCCGCCGCGCCCGATTTGTCGGGGACACCGGCTTGCGCAGGCTTGATCTGGTAGGGCTCGCCCCCCAGCTTGGACTGCACCGTGATGCTCTGCGTCTGCCCGCCCACGCGCACCTCTTCGATCTTGCTGCCTGCGTCCTCGTGCACGATGTGCTCGTACTTTTGCTCGCGGGCTTCGCCCTGTGGTTTGGCCTCAGCCGCAGGAGCCGTCTGGCCCTGGGCCAAACCACCCAGCAAAAAAGACAAAACCGCCAGCAGGCGGAACGAAGAGGAGAGGGCGGTGCGGTTCATGGGTGCATTTTAGGGGGTGCGCCTCACTCTTCACAATTTCCAGTGCTCGCCCTGCATGGGCTGGGTCCGCACGGGCCACTCAGGGCAGAGCATTTGCACCACTTCCATCAGGCTTAACCACTCGGCGATGGGGTCAACGATGGTGGCTGTGCCTGACAAGCTGCGAAACGGAACACCAGCCTCTTGGGCCAAAGCTGCCCCGGGCAGCGCATCGCCCAACGCCAAGTTGGTGGCCGTGCTGACTGTTTTAGCCGATGAGTTCATGGAACAGGGCTTGCTGGTTGAAGAGTACAAAGTATTCGCGCAGCTCTTCTGTGTTGAGCGCGGTTCGGTGAATTTGTATCAGGGCGCGAATGTCGTCCAGATCGCGCAGGCGGGTTGGATCATTCACATAGCCTTGCAGTTTGAAGCCAATCAGGCCTTCTACGCTGATGACTCGCAACCGGCCCATGGGCGTATCGCGCTCCGATGCCTGTGCCAGCAGGCGGCGTGCAAGCGGGCGGTGCGCGTAAAGCAAGTCCAAGCCTTCTGTGCCGCGCACGTAGTTGGCGGCATCTGCGCTGCGGTACAGGCATTGGTAGCCCAGCTTGAGCAATGCCTCATGAACCTTCTCGGCCGATTCGGCCTCCACAAGAAAATTCACATCTTTGGTGGCGCGGACGACCTGATGAGCAGCAACCGCCAAACCGCCTATCAAGGCTGGTTCTGTGCCAGTTCCAGCGAACATGGTCAATGCTTCGCGGATTTGTTCAGCCAGGTTGGGCATGTCTGCGGGGCGAGAT
>JBJOKU010000047.1:0-8155 GCA_046045925.1 Pseudomonadota bacterium | reverse complement strand
GTCGATGTGGAGGGTCGCATCTACGCCCACTGCACCACCACCTGCTTCATGTTCGACGCCAAACCCGCACAGGGCTGATGGACAAGTTCAAGCAGATCGAAGCTTTTGTGCTGGTGGCCCAGAAGGGCAGCCTGAGCGCGGTGGCGCAGACGCTGGACGTGACCCCCGCCATGGTGGGGCGGCGCATTGACGCACTCGAAGAGCGCCTGGGCGTGAAGCTGATGATCCGCAACACGCGCAGCCTGTCGCTCACGCACGAGGGCAGCGCTTTTCTTGAAGACTGCCAGCGCATCCTCGCCGAACTTTCGCAGGCCGAGGGCAGTGTCAGCGCGGGCGGGGTGAAGGCCACGGGGCATTTGCGCATCACCGCGCCTGCGGGTTTTGGCCGCCGCCATGTGGCCCCGCTGGTGCCGCTGTTCCATGCCCAGCATCCGGAGGTGACGATCTCGCTCAACCTGAGCGACCGCATCGTGGACCTCACGGGCGAAGGCTACGACTGCGCGGTGCGCGTGGGCGACTTGCCCGATTCATCGCTGGTGAGCATCCGGCTGGCCGACAACCGGCGGCTGTGCGTGGCCACCCCGGCCTTTGTGAAAGAGCAGGGCAAACCGGCGCACCCGGATGACCTGGGTTTCTTTCCCTGCCTGAGCCTCAGTTCCGAGGCCAGCCAGACGCGGGGCTGGGCGTTCCAGATTGATGGCGAAGTGCGCCACATCCGCCCCTCGGGCACGCTGGACTGCTCCGACGGGCAGGTGCTGCACGAGTGGTGTCTGCAAGGCCACGGCATTGCCTGGCGCAGCACCTGGGAGGTGCAGCAGGACGTGGCCGAAGGCCGGTTGGTTGCCTTGCTCGAAGAATTTGCCGCGCCACCCAACGGCATTTACGCGGTGTTTCCGCAACGCAAGCACCTGCCACTGCGGGTGCGGCTGTGGATCGATTTTCTGAAACACCATTACGCGCAAGCGGAGTTTTGGCGGCGAGGCTGAATTTGCCTCGCGCTTGAACTATATTGGGCAACTGGTATCCACCCTTCTTTCAAACAGGAGACAGACATGCTCAATCAAGACTTGATCCGCGACACCCAGGCACTCGTCCTGGCTGATCCGGCTGACATGCAGACCGAAGCCCAGCCTACACGGCGTCAGGCACTTCGTGGTGCCATCGGCATCGGTTTTGCGGCTGCGGCTGCACCCATCATGGCGCAATCGGTGGTGAAGACTGACAGCAACGGACTGACTGCGGGTGAAATCTCCATTGATGTTGGGGGCTTCAAGATGCCCGCCTATCGCGCGGCTCCCGCTGGCAAGACGGGCCTGCCTGTGGTGCTGGTGGTGCAAGAGATTTTTGGTGTACACGAGCACATTGCCGATGTGGCGCGCCGCTTTGCCAAGGCCGGTTATCTGGCGATTGCGCCCGAGCTGTATGCGCGACAGGGCGACCCCAGCGCCTACAACGAGATTGCCAAGCTCCAGGCCGAGCTGGTGAGCAAGGTGCCTGATGCGCAAGTCATGGGCGACCTCGATGCCTGCGTGGCATGGGCGGGGGCCAATGGCGGCAACACGGCCAAGGTGGGCATCACCGGCTTTTGCTGGGGTGGCCGCATCACCTGGCTCTATGCGGCTCACAGCAAGAACGTGAAGGCCGGGGTGGCCTGGTATGGCCGCCTGGTTGGCAATTCAACCGCCATGACCCCCAAGCATCCCGTGGAACTGGCTGCCTCGCTCAACGGGCCGGTGCTGGGCTTGTATGGCGGCGCCGACACGGGTATTCCTGTGGATACGGTGGACAAGATGAAGGCTGCACTGGCCGCCGCTTCGGGCAGCAATGCAGCCGCGAAAGCCTCGGAGTTTGTGGTGTATCCCGACACGCCGCATGCTTTCCATGCCGACTACCGCGCCAGTTACCGTGAAGGCCCGGCCAAGGACGGCTGGGCCAAATGCCTGGCCTGGTTCAAGGCCAATGGCGTGGTTTGAACTGCGCCATTTTTAGAGGCGACAATCAGGGCTGCGTTTGCAGCCCTTCTTTTTGCGTGACTCGATGACTTTGTTCTGGATAATTTTGGCGACCTTGCTGGCCGGTGTGGGCAGCGTCTGGCTGGCTGCGTGGCTGACACGCACTGTGTTGGCCCGGCATACCCAGCATTTGTTGAGCTTTGCTGCGGGTGCCTTGCTGGCCACGGCGTTTGTCAACCTGTTGCCGGAAGCATTTGAATCCGGGGCCGATTCGCACGGTCTGTTTGGCACTTTGCTGGGTGGTTTGATCTTTTTTTTCCTGCTCGACAAGGCAGAGCTGTATCACCACGGTCACGAGCACCATCACGGTCACGAGCACCATCATCACAACCATCAAGGCAGCGGCGGCTGGGCTGTATTGTTCGGGGATGGTCTTCACGCTTTTGGTGATGGGGCGCTGATTGCAGCGGCCTTTGTCGCCGATGTGCATCTGGGGGTGGCTGCTGCCCTGGCGGTGCTGGCCCACGAAATGCCCCACCATGTGAGTGATCTGGTGGTCTTGCGCCAAAGCGCCTCAGCCAGCCGTGCCTTGTGGATGGCCTCTTTTGCCGGACTGTCGGCTGTGCTGGGGGGGCTGATTGGCTACTGGGTGGTGGATTCGCTGGCTGGCCTTCTGCCCTACATGCTGACGCTGGCTGCGAGCAGTTTTATCTATGTGGCCTTGGCCGATTTGATTCCACAGTTGCAAAAGCGCCTCTCTGCTGGCCAGACGGCTGCCCAGGTTGCCTGGTTGCTGGGCGGTTTGGTGATGATTGCCGTGGTGACCAAGCTGGTGCTGCACCAGCACTGAGCGCGATTATTTTTTGCGCGACTGCTGGTTGGTCCACTTGGTGGCGAAGCCAGTGAATTCGGCCAGACGCTTGAGCAATTCCGCACCCATCGGGGTGACGTGATAACCACCCGGCTGATGCGTGAGCAGGCCAGCAGCGGTGAGTTCCTTGATGCGGGTGTTGAGTGTGTTGGGAGTGATGCCGCCAACACTGTCTTGGAGCAGGCGGAAAGTCTGGGGGTGTCCGTCGCGCAAGGCCCACAGCACACGCATGGCGTAACGGCACTCCAGCAGGTCGAGCAACTGGTGCATGGCCGTGTTGTCTTTGTTTGCCATCGTGGGGGGTCCGATCCTCGGGAAAGACTTTCACTTGTTTTCGTAACGTCTTGAAATATAGCGAGATTTTCCAGACGCTACAAGATTCATAGCTTCAAAACACCGGCTGAATTCGATATGCGTTGTTTTTGGCTCGAATGCTAGGGTTTTTACCTACATGGCTGAGATTTAAAATCAGTGGATAACCTGTGAGAACTTCTGTGGCACAAATCAAGAAACGCACGTCATCCAGCAAAGATGCGAACGAGGCCGCGCCGGGGCAGCAACAAGCACGGCGCGTCATCAAGAAGTATCCCAACAGGCGTCTCTATGACACCGTGACATCCACGTACATCACCCTTGCTGAAGTCAAGGACTTGGTGATGAAGGCGCAGGCGTTTGAGGTTCGTGATGCCAAAACAGGTGATGACCTCACACGCAGCATCCTGCTTCAAATCATCCTGGAAGAGGAAACGGCGGGCGCGCCGCTTTTTACAGAAGAGGCGCTGGCCAACATCATCCGTTTTTACGGCCATGCCCTGCACGGTTTCATGGGCTCGTATCTCGACAAGAACGTGCAGGCCATGCGCGACATGCAGCACAAGTTTTCCGAGCATCACAATGGCATGACACCTGAAATGTGGGCGCAGTTCCTCAACATGCAATCGACCATGATGCAGGGCTTGATGAGCACCTACCTTGAGCAATCCAAGAAGACTTTCATCGAGATGCAGGACACCATGCAAAAAAGCACCGAACAGGTGTTCGGTGCTTTGGGCATCAAGCGATGAAACTGCCGCCATGTTGAAGTCTGCTCCAACATGGCCGTGACTCAGGACCTAGTCGCCAATCGGCACGCAAGAGCAGAACAGGTTGCGGTCTCCGTACACGTTGTCAACGCGGCCGATACTGGGCCAGTATTTCTGCTGCTTCAAGCCGGGCACGGCGAACGCCGCCTGTTCGCGGCTGTAGGGGTGAGACCAGTTCACGCTCATCAGGCTGAGGGCGGTGTGCGGGGCGTGCTTGAGCGGGTTGTCATCTTGCGGCCACAGCCCGTTTTCTACTAACTCAATCTCGGCGCGGATGCTGATCATCGCGTCGCAGAAGCGGTCCAGCTCGGCCAGGGTTTCGCTCTCGGTGGGCTCCACCATCAGCGTGCCCGGAACGGGGAAGGACAAGGTGGGCGCATGGAAGCCGTAGTCCATCAAGCGCTTGGCCACGTCTTCAGCGCTGATGCCGCAGGTGTCCTTGATCGGCCGCACATCCAGAATGCACTCGTGCGCCACGCCGCCCTCGCTCTTGTAGAGCGTGGGGAAGTGGTCTTGCAGACGGGCGCTGATGTAGTTGGCGCTGAGGATGGCGGTTTCGGTGGCCGCTTTCAGGCCGGGCTCGCCCATCATGCGAACGTACATCCACGAGATCGGCAACACGGCGGCGTTGCCGTAGGGCGCGGCGGACACTGCACCCACGGACGCGTTGCGGCCCGTTGTGGCGTGGCCGGGCAGGAAGGGCACGAGGTCTTGCACCACGCACACCGGGCCGACACCGGGGCCGCCGCCGCCGTGGGGGATGCAGAAGGTCTTGTGCAGGTTGAGGTGGCTCACGTCGCCGCCGAACTCGCCGGGCGCGGCCAAGCCCACCAGGGCGTTCATGTTCGCGCCGTCGACATACACACGGCCTCCGTGCTGGTGAACGAGGGCACAGAGGTCTTTCACGCCTTCTTCAAAAACGCCGTGCGTGCTGGGGTAAGTGATCATCACGCAGGCGAGGTTGGCGCTGTGCTGTTCGCACCTGGCCTTGAGGTCAGCCAGATCGACGTTGCCGTTGGCGTCGCACTTGGTCACAACCACCTGCATGCCCACCATCTGGGCGCTGGCAGGGTTGGTGCCGTGGGCTGATTCGGGAATCAGGCAGATGTTGCGGTGGGTGTCGCCCTTGGCCGCGTGGTAGGCCTGAATGGCAAGCAAGCCCGCGTACTCGCCTTGCGATCCGGCATTGGGTTGCAGGCTGATGCCGGCGTAGCCCGTGGCTTGGCACAGCCAGCCGCGCAGCAATTCGTCCAGCTCTTGGTAGCCTTGCAGTTGGTCGGCGGGGGCGAAGGGGTGAACGCCCGCGAACTCTGGCCAGGTGATGGGGATCATCTCGCTGGTGGCGTTGAGCTTCATGGTGCAGGAGCCCAGCGGGATCATGCTGCGGTCGAGCGCGAGGTCTTTGTCAGACAGGGCGCGGATGTAGCGCAGCATGCCGGTTTCGCTGTGGTGCGTGTTGAACACCGGGTGCGTGAGATAGGCGCTGGTGCGTTGCAGCCCAGCCGGAATGCCACTTGCTGCGCTGGCGGCGAGTGCATCAAAGTCAGGCCAGGCGGGCTTCGCCGTGGGGCAGACCGAAGACTGGGCGAAGATCGACCACAGCAGGGCCACGTCTTCGCGGCTGGTGGTTTCGTCGAGGCTGATGCTCACGCGGTCACCCTTCCAGCCCCGCAGGTTCACGCCTTGGCTTTGCGCGAGGGCGATCAACGCATTGGCTTTGGGCGTTTGCACAGTGATCGTGTCAAAAAAGCTCTGGTGCGCCAGCGTGTAGCCCAGCGCCTTGAGGCTCTCGGCCAGCACGACGGTGTAACGCTGCACGCGCTGCGCGATGCGCTTCAAACCTTCGGGGCCGTGATAAACCGCGTACATGCTGGCCACCACGGCGGGCAGCACCTGCGCGGTGCAGATGTTGGAGGTGGCTTTCTCGCGGCGGATGTGCTGCTCGCGGGTTTGCAGCGCGAGGCGGTAGGCCGGGTTGCCGTGGCTGTCCACGCTCACGCCCACGAGGCGGCCCGGCATGGATCGCTTGTAGGCATCGCGACAGGCGAGGTAGGCGGCGTGCGGGCCACCGCAGCCCATGGGCATGCCAAAGCGCTGGGTGGTACCCAGCACGATGTCGGCACCCATTTCGCCGGGCGACTTGAGCAGGGTGAGCGCCAGCAGGTCGGCGGCCAGAATGAACGCTGCGCCCTTGCCGTGGATGGCATCGGCGCTGGCTTGCCAGTCGGCCAGCCAGCCGCTGCTGCCCGGATACTGGTTCATGGCGGCGAAGTAGTCGTCACCTGCAATCGCGGCACGCCACTCGTCGGCGGAGCGGATGACTTTGACATCCAGCCCCAGCGGCTTGGCGCGGGTTTGCACCACTTCAAGCGTCTGCGGGTGGCAGTCGCCACTGATGATGAAGGTGTTGCCTTTGGCCTTCACCGAGCGCTTGGCCAGCGTCATGGCTTCGGCGGCTGCGGTGGCTTCGTCGAGCATGGAGGCGTTGGCGATTTCCATCCCGGTGAGGTCGCAAACCATGGTCTGGAAGTTCACCAGCGCTTCCATGCGGCCCTGGCTGATCTCGGCTTGGTAGGGCGTGTAGGCGGTGTACCAGGCGGGGTTTTCCAGGATGTTGCGCAAGATCACGCCGGGCGTGTGCGTGCCGTAATAGCCTTGGCCAATGAAGCTCTTGAAGAGCTTGTTCTTTGAGGCAATGGCCTTGAGTTCGGCCAGCGCCTGCGCTTCGGTCACTGGCGCGGGCAAGTCCATCGGAGTGGAGCGGCGAATGGCGGCGGGGACGATGCCGTCCATCAGCGCAGCGCGACTGGCCTTGCCGATGACGGACAGCATGCGTGCCTCGTCGGCTTCATCGATGCCGATGTGGCGTGCGATGAACTCCTGCTGGTTTTCCAGCTGGCTGAGAGTGGGGGCGCTCATGGGATCACTTGCCGGTCAGGGCGTTGTAGGCGGCTTCGTCCAGCAGGGCATCGAGCTGCGCGGTGTTGCTGAGCTTGACCTTGAAGAACCAGCCTGTGTTGAGCGGATCAGAGTTGGCGAGCGCGGGGTCGTTGCGCAGGTCTTCGTTGACTTCGGTGATCTCGCCATCCACGGGCATGTACACGTCGGCAGCGGCTTTCACCGATTCGACCACACCGGCGGTTTCCATTTGCTTGTAGCTTTTGCCGACTTCGGGCAGATCGACAAACACCACATCACCCAGCGCGTCTTGTGCGTGGTGGGTGATGCCGACGATGGCGTTGTCGCCTTCGATCTTGAGCCATTCGTGTTCGGGGGTGTACTTGAGGGACATGGTGTGCTCCGGAGAAAAATGCGTGGGTGAAATGAACTGTGTTGGGTTTCAGGCCGCAGGGCCACGGTAGTAGCGCGTTGGCACAAAGGGCATGGCGGCCACCTGCATGCGCACGGGTTTGCCGCGCACCATGGCGTGCAGCTCGGTGCCGAGAGCGGCCAGTTCGCTGGGCACATAGGCCATGGCGATGGGTTGGTTGATGGTGGGGCCGAGCAGACCACTGGTGACTTCGCCCACTTGTGCGCCGCCGGGCGCGTGAATGGGGGTGTGCTCTCGTACGGGCACGCGGTCGAGGGCGATCAGGCCCACGCGCTTGCGGGTGCCCGCCTGGCCCGCCTTGGCGATGGCTTGTGCTACGGCCTCGGCGCCGATGTAGCCACCCGCGCGGTCGCCACCGGGGCGGCGCACCTTTTGCAGTGCCCAGCCAATGGCGGCTTCGATGGGGTTGGTGGTGGTATCGATGTCGTTGCCATAGAGGCACAAACCGGCTTCCAGGCGCAGTGAGTTGCGCGCGCCCAAGCCGATTGGTTTGACTTCGGGTTGGGCGAGCAAGGCACGGGCGATTTTTTCAGCGTGGCCAGGGGGGATGGAAATTTCATAGCCGTCTTCGCCGGTGTAGCCGCTGCGGGTGACAAAACAGTCCGCATCTTCGATGGCGAAGAAGCCACCCGTCATGAACACCAGTTTTTCAACGCCGGGCGCGAGCCTTGCCAGGGCTTGTGCGGCTTGCGGGCCCTGCAGTGCCAGCAAGGCGTGATCGGGCAGTTCGGTGATGGTGCAGCGGCTGCCAATGTGGGCACGGATGTGGGCGATGTCGCCCACCTTGCAGGCCCCGTTGACCACCATGAAGATGTCGCTGCCCCGGTTGGTGAACATCAGGTCGTCGATGATGCCGCCGTTTTCGTTGATGAGCAGACCGTAGCGTTGCTTGTTGATGCCCAAGCCGAGTACATCCACG
>JBJOKU010000046.1:0-8166 GCA_046045925.1 Pseudomonadota bacterium | reverse complement strand
CAGCAGGTACTGGCGCGAGTTTGCCGGCCAAGAGCTGGGCGGGTCAGTTGGCGGTCTGGCTTGAGCAGTACAAGAATGCGCAAACCCGCAATCTTGCCGTGTCCGGCAGTCTGACAAGCGCCGCCTTGTGCGCGGATCAGCGCACAACGGCAGCAACGCGGGACAAGGTCGGCCCGATCAAGGGTGCTGACCTGGCGATTGCGTCGGGGGCAACGCATGCGATCCTGTCATTTCCGTCCAATGACACCATGGCAGGCATGTCGGCGCAACAAACGGTGAACAACCTGCTGGAGATCCGCCGATGCCTCACGGATGCGGGGGTGAAAGTGGCTGTGTTGTCCACGTTGCCCCGGTCGGGCCTGTCTGACGGCCAGCGACAAACCATGACACGGATTGACCAGGAGCTGCGCCGCGCCCTTGGGCGCTGTTTCCTGGATGTGCACTCCATGCTGGCCGACACTGCTGGCGTGGAACCCGCCCGGACTTTGTCTGCCGGAGATGGGGTCCACTTCAATGATCGCGGTCACGCGGTCATCTATTCGGCGGTTCGCCGCTTCCTGGAGAGTGGCGAGTGCTTCTGAGTTATTCAAGACGTGAACTCGGGGGCTTGTCAGCCCTGCGAATCTTGCTGGCCATCTACCTGATGATGTTCCACACGCTGCCAAGCTACCGAGGGCTGCCGGGCTGGTTGCAGGAATTGGTGTCGTCGGGCTACATGGCGACCAGCATGTTTTTCCTGTTGTCCGGGTTCATTCTTTCCCATGTGTACCTGAGTGGCGATGGCTTGCGAATCACGCCCGCCGAGTTTCTCAAAACCCGGTTTCTGACCCTCTACCCCATCCATCTCATTGGGCTGGCGCTGTCCTCTGCGATCCTGCTTGTCCAGTGGCGGGCGACAGGCACGTTCCACGTTGTGGCCGATATTCCTCCTGCCATGCAAAGCTTGGCAGAGCAGAACGTGATGGTGGAGGTGGGGCCGCTGGCGATGCTCGGCAGTTTTATCTCGCACGTGCTGTTGCTGCATGCATGGAACCCCTTTTTCCTGAGCTTCAACATCCCGTCGTGGTCGATATCGGCGCTGCTCTGTTTCTATTTCGCATTCGTAGGGCTGGGCCCCAGACTCGTGAGGTGCGGACACCCGGTTTGGCTCTTGCTCGGCCTGAATGTCTTGTACCTGCTGCCACCACTGTGGTTTGTGCTGCAAGGGGATTACAGTGCCTCGGCGACTGGATTTCTGCACACCAATCCACTTGCCCGCCTGCCTGAGTTCCTTTCAGGCGTGGTGCTCTACCGGATCATGCGCAGGGTGGAACTGGTCTATCTGACCCGTGGCCAGTTCTGGGTTTGCCTGTTTTGTGCCGTGTTGGCGTTGTTCATGCTGGATGACTGGCTCGCCAGCCTGGGGCCGGCGGGGTATTACTTTTCCCACAACGGGGGCCTGATGCTGTTGCAATGCGCCGTGCTGGTGCTGTTTGCCGGTGTCCGCGAGTTCCGCACCCCCTGGTTGTACGAAGGAATGAAGCGTCTGGGCAATGCCTCGCTGTCAATGTTCATCTTGCACCTGCCGCTGTTTTTTTTGCTGACCCGGTTTGAAAAGCTCGTCCGCTTTCTGGTTGCTGGTGACTGGTCAAGCCCATGGTGGCCGCAAATCAAGGCCATTGAGCCCTCAGTGGCGATGTATCCGCTGATCGTGCTGGTTGTGCTGGCGGCATCGGTGTGGTGCCAGGAGTCGCTGGTGATCCGTCTGCGCGATTTTCTCAAGCGCAGGACACATTCGGTTTCAAGCCGCCTGAAAACGGCGTGAGCGGCGTTACCAACTGCCCACGTTGGGCATCGATGTCCATGGCTCTGCCGGGGGCAGGGCCTCGCCCTTTTGCAGCAGCTCGATCGAGATGCGGTCGGGCGAGCGCACAAAGGCCATGCGGCCATCGCGCGGCGGGCGGTTGATGGTGATGCCCTTGTCCATGAGGCGCTGGCAGGTGGCGTAGATGTCGTCCACCTCGTAGGCCAGATGCCCGAAGTTGCGCGCGCCGCCGTAGTCTTCTGCGTCCCAGTTCCAAGTGAGTTCCACCTGTGCCGAATGATCGCCAGGCGTGGCCAGAAACACCAGCGTGAAGCGGCCTTGGGGCACTTCCTTGCGGCGCACTTCTTCGAGGCCCAGCGCGTCGCAGTAAAAGCGCAGCGATGCGTCCAGATCGGACACGCGAACCATGGTGTGCAGGTACTTCATGCGGGGCTCCTTGCTTGCGGGCGAGATGGCTCAGGCCTTGACGGGTTTGACCTTGGAGGCGGCCAGCTTGGCGCGGGCGCGGGCCTCGTCGGTGGTGTCGGCATTGGCCACGGCCACGCCCATGCGCCGCTTGGTGAAGCTCTCGGGCTTGCCAAAGAGGCGCAGGTCTGACTCGGGCACCATCAGCGCCTCGGCCACGCCTTCGAAGGCAATGCCTTTTTCTTCCATGCCGCCGTAGATCACGGCCGATGCGCCGGGGCGGCGCAGGCTGGCATCCACAGGCAGGCCAAGGATGGCACGGGCATGCAATTCAAACTCGGAGCAGCGCTGGGTGGCCAGCGTCACCAGCCCGGTGTCGTGCGGGCGGGGGCTGACTTCGGAGAACCACACCTCGTCGCCCTTGATGAACAGCTCCACGCCAAACAGGCCGCGCCCGCCCAGGTTGCCGGTGATGGCTTTGGCCACGTCGCGGCTCTTTTGCAGCGCCACGGGTGACATGGCCATGGGCTGCCACGATTCCACATAGTCGCCATTGACTTGCACATGGCCGATGGGGTCGCAGAAGAAAGTTTCCACTTCGCCCGAAGCACCCACGGCACGCACGGTGAGCTGGGTGATCTCGTAGTCGAAGTCGATGAACCCTTCCACGATCACGCGGCCTGCGCCGGTGCGCCCGCCCGATTGCGAGTAGTCCCAGGCCTTTTGCACATCGGCAGGTGTCTTGACGAGCGACTGGCCCTTGCCAGAAGAAGACATCACCGGCTTGACCACGCAGGGATAACCAATCCCACCATCAATCGCAGCCTGCAACTCTGCCAGCGAGTCAGCGAACTTGTAGGGCGAGGTGGGCAAGCCCAGCGTTTCGGCGGCGAGGCGGCGGATGCCTTCGCGGTTCATGGTGAGCTGGGCGGCTCGGGCCGTAGGGATGAACTCGGCCAGCCCTTCTTGTTCCATCTGCACCAGCATGTCGGTGGCAATCGCCTCGATCTCGGGCACCACGAGGTGCGGCTTTTCCAGCTCCACGAGGCGGCGCAGGGCGGCACCGTCGGTCATGGCCACCACATGGCTGCGGTGCGCCACCTGCATGGCGGGGGCATCGGCGTAGCGGTCAACGCCGATCACTTCACAGCCCAGACGTTGCAGGGCAATGACCACCTCCTTGCCCAATTCGCCGCAACCCAGCAGCATGACTCGAACAGCAGTTGGGGACAGGGGGGTGCCAAGACGCATGGAAACTCCTACAAATCGGGATGAATACGAGGGGCATTTTATTCAGCATGCCCATCCTGCCCGGTGGGCACAAGCGTGCGGGAGTTCACATCACCCCAGATTGGGGAAAGCTAGAATCCGGGTTTGGTTGCAGGAGGCCCGCAGTTTGCAACCTGATTCTGGACACCCGAATGAGAAATTACTCCCCTGTCAAACGCGTACTGGTCACCGGCGGTGCTGGCTTTCTGGGTTCTCACCTCATAGACAAGTTGCTTGAGCAGGGGTGTGAGGTCGTCTGTGCCGACAACCTCTTCACCGGCACCAAGCGCAACATCGAGCACCTGCTGCAGCATCCCCGTTTTGAGTTCCTGCGGCACGACGTGACTTTTCCGCTCTACGTCGAGGTGGACCAGATTTACAACATGGCCTGCCCGGCCAGCCCGGTTCACTACCAGCACGACCCGGTGCAGACCACCAAGACGAGTGTGCATGGTGCCATCAACATGCTCGGCCTGGCCAAGCGACTCGGTGCCACCATTTTGCAAGCCAGCACGAGCGAGGTCTACGGCGACCCGACCGTGCATCCGCAACCCGAGGAATATTGGGGCAACGTCAACCCCATCGGCATCCGCAGTTGCTACGACGAAGGCAAGCGCTGTGCCGAAACGCTGTTTTTCGACTACTACCGCCAGCACAAGCTCGACATCCGCGTGCCGCGCATTTTCAACACCTATGGCCCGCGCATGCACCCCAACGATGGCCGTGTGGTCAGCAACTTCATCGTGCAGGCCCTGCGTGGCCAGGACATCACGCTTTACGGTGACGGCCAGCAGACGCGCAGCTTTTGCTATGTGGACGATCTGGTCAAAGGGCTCATCACCTTCATGAACCTGCCCCGTGGAGAGAACGGTGTGCCCGGTTTTCCCGGCCCCATCAATCTGGGCAATCCGGGCGAATTCACCATTCGCCAACTGGCCGAGCTGGTGATCGAGCTCACGGGTTCTGCCTCCAAAATGGTATTCAAGCCGCTGCCCTCAGACGACCCCATGCAGCGCAAGCCCAATATCGAGAAGGCGCGAGAGGTGCTGCGTTGGGAGCCAGCCATCCCATTGGCCGATGGCCTCAAGAGAACCATCTCCTACTTTGACGAGTTGCTTTCCAAGGGATGAGTGACTTCATGGGGAAGACAGGCAAGTCACTCAAAATCGCCGTTGCCGGCACGGGTTACGTGGGCCTGTCCAACGCCGTACTGTTGGCGCAGCACAACGAGGTGGTGGCGATTGACATCATTGCCTCCAAGGTGGATCAACTCAATCGGCGCGAGTCACCGATTGAAGATGCCGAGTTGCAGCAGTACCTGAGCAGCAAGCCCTTGAACCTGGTGGCCACGCTCGACAAGCAGCAGGCCTATGCCGATGCAGACTTCGTCATCATCGCCACGCCCACCGATTACGACCCCGTCACCAACTACTTCAACACCAGCTCGGTTGAGGCCGTTATTTGCGACGTGCTGGCTGTCAACCCGCAGGCCGTGATGGTCATCAAGTCCACCATCCCCGTGGGCTTTACCGAATCGGTGCGACAGAAGTACGGCACTCGAAACATCATTTTTTCGCCGGAGTTCCTGCGCGAGGGCCGTGCTCTCTACGACAACTTGCACCCCTCGCGCATCGTGGTCGGCGAGCGCTCAGAGCGGGCGCAGCAATTTGCCGCATTGCTCCAGCAAGGGGCCATCAAGCAAGACATCCCTGTGCTGTTCACCGGCTCCACCGAGGCCGAGGCCGTCAAGCTCTTCGCCAACACTTACCTGGCCATGCGGGTGGCCTATTTCAATGAACTCGACACCTACGCGGCGACACACGGGCTCAACCCGCGCGAGATCATCGATGGCGTTTGTCTCGATCCCCGCATCGGCAATCACTACAACAATCCCTCGTTTGGTTACGGTGGCTACTGCCTGCCCAAGGATGCCAAGCAACTGCTGGCCAACTACAGCACTGTGCCCCAAACCCTGATCCAGGCCATCGTGCGGGCCAACAGCACCCGCAAGGACTTTGTGGCCGACAGCATCATTGCCCGCAATCCGCAGGTGGTGGGGGTGTACCGGCTGGTCATGAAGGCGGGCTCTGACAACTACCGTGCTTCCAGTGTGCAGGGCGTGATGAAGCGCATCAAGGCCAAGGGCATCCAGGTGGTGGTGTACGAGCCCGTGCTCACCGAGAGCGAGTTCTACCGCTCCGAGGTGGTCAACGATCTGGCGCGCTTCAAGCAGATGTGCGATGTCATCATCGCCAACCGCGTTACAGATGAAATCTGCGACGTGGCCGACAAGGTTTACAGCCGCGATCTTTTTGGAAACGACTGAACATGAAAGTACTTCTTACGGGAGCGGCAGGTTTTATTGGCATGCACACCAGCCTCAAGCTGCTGGCGCGTGGCGACGAAGTGGTGGGCGTGGACAACCTCAACGACTACTACGACGTGTCGCTCAAGCTGGCTCGTCTTGACCGCCTGAAAGACCACAAGGGTTTTTCTTTCCACAAGCTCGACGTGGCTGACCGCGAAGGCATGGCTGCGTTGTTTGCCAGCGCCAAACCCGACCGCGTGATCCACCTCGCTGCACAGGCCGGGGTGCGCTACTCGCTGACCAACCCACAGGCTTACATCGAGTCCAACCTTGCGGGCTTCACCAACATTCTCGAAGGTTGCCGCCACAACCAGGTGCAACACCTCACCTACGCCAGCAGTTCAAGTGTTTATGGCGGCAATACGGCGCTGCCTTTCCACGAGCACCAGAACATCGACCACCCTGTGAGCCTGTACGCTGCCACCAAGAAGGCCAATGAGCTGATGGCGCACACCTACAGCCATCTCTTCGGCCTGCCCACTACCGGATTGCGCTTCTTTACGGTGTACGGCCCCTGGGGGCGGCCCGACATGGCGCTATTCCTCTTTACCCGAGCCATTCTCAAGGGCGAGCCGATTCAGGTGTTCAACCACGGCAACATGGTGCGTGACTTCACGTTCATTGAAGACATCGTTGAAGGCGTGGTTCGCGTCAGCGACAAACCGGCCACGGCCAATCCGGCCTTTGACTCCGCCAATCCCGACCCCGCCACCAGCAACGCGCCTTACCGCGTGTTCAACATCGGCAACAACCAGCCCACCACGCTGATGCAATACATCGAGGCGCTGGAGTCAGCGCTGGGCAAGACAGCCCTCAAGGAATTTCTGCCCATGCAGCCCGGCGACGTGCCCGCCACCGCAGCCTCCACCGACGAACTCGACAAATGGGTTGGTTTCAAGCCCAATACGCCCGTTCGTGAGGGCGTGCAGCGCTTTGTCAACTGGTACACCCAGCATTACGGGGCCAAGGCCTGACGGGCGCTCGCCCCAGGCTGAGCTGAACCATGTGTGGCATAGCGGGTTACTGGGGAAGCTCATTCAACGCAGAGGAAGCCGACGCGCATTTGCGCCGCATGGGGCAGGCCATCGCCCACCGTGGGCCTGACGACGCGGGCACCTGGTGTGACCACGCCGCCCGTATAGGGCTCTCGCACCGCCGCCTCTCCATCGTTGACCTCAGCGCCGCCGGGCATCAGCCCATGACTGCGGCCAGTGGCCGCTACGTGATGGTGTTCAACGGCGAAATCTACAACCACCCCGCACTGCGCACCGAGTTGGAGAAGCAGGGCGCTGCCCCGCAGGCATGGCGCGGCCACTCTGACACCGAAACCCTGCTTGCGGCCATCGAACACTGGGGGCTTGAGGCGACTCTGAAAAAATCGGTTGGCATGTTTGCCCTCGCCCTGTGGGATCGTGCGCACCGCAGCCTCAGCCTTGTGCGTGACCGCATGGGCGAAAAGCCCCTGTACTTTGGTTACGCCAAAGGGGTGTTCCTGTTTGGCTCGGAGCTGGCCGCGCTGCGCGCACATCCAGCCTTTGATGCGCCCATTGACCGCCATGCGCTGGCCCTCATGCTGCGCTACAACCATGTTCCGGCACCGCACTCCATCTACAGCGGCATTCACAAGCTCCAGCCCGGTTGCAGTTTGCAACTGACCGAAGCCGACCTGCATGCGAAAAGGCTGCCACAGCCAGTGGCCTACTGGTCTTTGACGCAAGCCATCGCACAGGGCCAGACCGAGCCTTTTGCGGGCTCAGAACACGAGGCCACTGACGCGCTGGAGTCGGCGCTGCGCGAGGCCATTGGCTTGCAAATGGTGGCCGATGTGCCGCTGGGTGCGTTCCTCTCGGGCGGGGTGGACTCCTCCACCGTCGTGGCGCTCATGCAGGCGCAGGCCAGCCGTCCGGTGAAAACCTTCACCATCGGATTTCACGAGCAAGGCTTCAACGAGGCCGAGCACGCCAAAGCCGTGGCGCGGCACTTGGGCACCGAACACACTGAGCTGTACGTCACGCCGCAGCAAGCGCTCGACGTGATTCCGCACCTGCCCACGCTCTACAGCGAACCCTTCGCCGACGCGTCGCAAATTCCCACCTATTTGGTCTCGGCCTTGGCACGCCAGCATGTCACCGTGTCGCTGTCGGGTGATGGCGGCGATGAGCTCTTTGGCGGCTACAACCGCTACCTCAGTACCCCGCAAATCTGGAGCCGCTTCGGCCATTGGCCGCGCCCCATTCGCGGTGCACTGGCAGGCCTGCTTGAAGGCGTACCCACCCATGCGTGGGATCGCGTCTTCGCCCTTGCGCGAGGCATGGCCCCT
>JBJOKU010000045.1:0-8249 GCA_046045925.1 Pseudomonadota bacterium | reverse complement strand
CCCAGGAGCGTTTGGAACACTTCGCCGTCGCGCACGCCCTCGACCAGCCCATCAATCGCGGTGGGCTGGTCGCCGGCAGGCGGGTAGGGCTGGAACAGCTCGAAGGGCGAATCTTCGAAGTGGACGAACTGGCCTTGAGGGGCAGATTCGTTGCTGGCGGCGGGTTGGGCAGACATGAAAGAAGCGGGAGCCAAAAAAGTGACGGCGAACCTGAGATTATCTGCCGAGAACCATTTGGGCGCGAGCGGCAGGCCGACTTTGTCTGGTTCGCAGGTCTGTGAAAGCGGGCTTGGTTAAAATTGGTGCACTGCAAAACCCGATAGGACTCCATCCATGTCTCTCTTTTCTGCCGTCGAAATGGCCCCCCGCGACCCAATTCTGGGTTTGAACGAACAATTCAACGCCGATAGCAACCCCAGCAAAGTGAATCTGGGTGTGGGCGTGTATTTCGACGACAACGGCAAACTGCCCCTGCTGCAATGCGTGCAGACGGCTGAAAAGCAAATCGTGGCTGCCACCAAGGCACGTGGCTATCTGCCCATTGACGGCATTGCCGCCTACGACAGCGCGGTCAAGAACCTCGTGTTCGGTGCCGACAGCGATGTGGTCAAGGGTGGCCGCGTGGCCACCATCCAGGCGCTGGGCGGCACGGGCGGCCTCAAGGTTGGCGCCGACTTCTTGAAGCGCGTGAACCCCAACGCCAAGGTCATGATATCTGACCCCAGCTGGGAAAACCACCGTGCGCTGTTCACCAACGCAGGTTTCACTGTCGAAGCCTATCCTTACTACGACGCAGCCAAGCGTGGCGTGAACTTTGAAGGCATGCTCGGCGCACTCAATGCGGCCGAAGCGGGCACGATCTTCGTGCTGCACGCCTGCTGCCACAACCCCACCGGCTACGACCTCACCGCCGCTCAGTGGGAGCAGGTGATTGCCGTGGTGAAGGCCCGCAATCTCGTGGCTTTCCTCGACATGGCCTACCAGGGCTTTGCCGAAGGTCTGGCGCAAGACGGCGCCGTCATTGGCAAGTTTGTCGCTGCTGGTCTCTCGATCTTCGTGTCCACCAGCTTCTCCAAGAGCCTGAGCCTGTACGGCGAGCGCGTGGGTGCCCTGAGCGTGGTCTGCGAGAGCAAGGAAGAGGCCGATCGCGTGCTGTCACAGCTCAAGATTGTCATCCGCACCAATTACTCCAACCCACCCACCCACGGCGCGACCGTGGTGGCCACCGTGCTGAACACGCCCGAGCTGCGTGCGCAGTGGGAGCAGGAGCTGGGTGAAATGCGTGTTCGCATCAAGCAAATGCGCGTGGCTCTGGTTGAAAAACTCAAGGCTGCGGGTGTGCAGGCCGATATGAGCTTCATCGCCTCGCAAGTGGGCATGTTCAGCTACTCCGGCCTGAACAAAGACCAGATGGTTCGCCTGCGCAGCGAGTTTGGCGTGTACGGCACCGACACGGGCCGCATCTGCGTGGCTGCTCTCAACAGCAAGAACATTGACTACGTCTGCCAGTCGATCGCCAAGGTGATCTGAGCCTGAGCCTGAGCAGCAGCTCCCCGGCGCTCAAGCAAAAACGCCTGCTTCAAGCAGGCGTTTTTGTTGGTGCAGAAGAACCTGTGCAGCTCAGGCCTTGGCCGCGCCGCCGAGAGCGATCTTGAGCAAGTCGGCCACGGTGTTGGCACCGAGCTTTTCCATGATGTTGGCGCGGTGCGCCTCCACCGTCTTGATGCTGATGCCCAGATCATCGGCAATCTGCTTGTTCAGGCGGCCAGCTACGATGCGCTCGAGCACCTGCGCCTCGCGGCCTGTGAGCTTGGAGAGCAGGGCGTCGCGGCTGGCGGCTTGCTGGTATTGGGCAAAACTTTGCTCGGCCTGGGCCAGCATTTTCTCGATGAGGGGCAGCAGGGCTTCTTCGTTGAAGGGCTTCTGGATGAAATCCATCGCGCCCTTTTTCATGGTTTCTACCGCCATGGGGACATCGCCGTGACCCGTGATAAAGGCCAGAGGCAGTGGCGACTGGCGGTCGATCAGCTTGTTTTGCAGATCCATGCCCGTCATGCCCCCCATGCGGATGTCGGCCAGCAGGCAGGCAGGCTCGCGGGGGTCGTAGCGCGACAGGAAGGCTTCAGCCGACTCGAAGCAGCGCACGCGGTAGTCTTGGCCTTCGAGCAGCCATTGAAGTGAGTCGCGGACGGCTTCGTCGTCGTCAACGATATAGATGGTTCCTGATTTGGGGGTCCCGCTCATGGGCTGGCTCCTGGTGTTTTCTGGGGTGTCAAGGGGGCATCACCGACGGGCAGCCATACGCTGAAACGGCAACCAGTGACGCGATCCCCATTGTAGAGATTCTCGGCCTGCATCCGGCCTTGGTGAGACTCGATGATGGATCGGCACAGGCTCAGACCGATCCCCATGCCTTCGGATTTGGTCGAGAAGAAAGCTTCAAACAATCTTTCCTTGACCTCAGGGCTGAGGCCGGAGCCCGTGTCCTGCACGGTGAACATGAGCATGGGTTTTCCGGAATCAACCAAGGCCTCGACTTTCAGTTCCACGTTGCGGTGTCCGGCGGGACGTTGTGCGCTATCAATGGATTCGGCAGCATTTTTGAGCAGATTGACCAGCACCTGCTCAATCAGGATGGGGTCAACCAGAATGCGGGGCAGACGCGGGGCCAGGTGGCGTATGAGCCGCACATTGCGGCGCTTGATCTCGATTTCGGCCAGTTCGACGGCTTCGGCCACCAGTACAGGGACTTCGCTCCAACTGCGGTTGGGCTCGGACTTCTTCACGAAGTTGCGGATGCGCTGGATGATCTGTCCTGCTCGCTGGGCCTGTTTGGATGTTTTTTCCAGTGCGCCAATCAAGTCGCTTTCACTGAGGTTGCGGCTCTTGATGCGCGAGAGCAGGCCGGTGCAGTAGTTGTTGATGGCGGTCAGTGGTTGGTTGAGCTCGTGGGCAACCGAGGAGGCCATTTCACCCATGGTGATGAGGCGACTTGCGTTCTGTGCGCGCTCCGTCTGCGATTTGGCCAGGTCTTCAGCGTGGCGGCGGTCGCTGATGTCGGAGGCGATCAGGATTTGTACCAAGCGGCCATCGACCCAGTTGAGATAACGCGAACGGATCTCAAGCCACTTTTCCAGCTTGGGCACAAACACTTCGGCGCTGTCCGAGCTGTCATTGCTGGCCAGCACGAGTGCGTCGGCGGGCAGGCCCATCATTTCGTCCACCATGCTGTCGGGGGTGCCGTCGGGGCCGCTCAGGCCTGCCAGATCCACCATGGCGTGGTGTCCTGCCGGCGAGGCCCCGAACCACTGGCGGTAGAGCTTGTTGCCAAACAACAGTTCGTCGCTGCCCAGGGGGGCGACTGAAACGGAGGCATCAAGCCCTTCAAGCACCGTGGTGAATCGCTCGTGTGATGCCGATAATTCTTCACGGATGCGTTTGGGCTCCGTGATGTCGGTCATGGCCGTCATCCAGCCGGTCTGATGTCCGTGCGCATCAATCAGGGGTGAGACATACATGCGGGCATCAAACAGGCTTCCGTTCTTGCGCTTGACCCGCATCTCGAAACCGCCGGGGATGGTCTTGCCCTGCAACTCTTCGCTGAGCCGCCCCATCAGAACCTCGCGATCCTCTTCTGGCCAGTACGGAAAAGGGGCCTCGCGATTGACCAGCTCTGTTTCGCTCCAGCCCGTCATTTGTGAAAAGGCCGGGTTCACGTAGGCGATGCGCCCCTTCATGTCGAGCGCCCGCATGCCTGTGACCATGGAGTTTTCCATGGCGCGCCTGAATGCGGTTTCCTGCACCAGCGCTTCCTGGGCGCGAATGCGCTTGCGTGTGTGGCGGAATGTGCCGATCAGCATCCAGGCCGTCATGAAGCTCAGCACGGCCACAACCCAGTACACGGTTGTGCCCACCACTCCCTGCGATGTCCGGTAGGCTTGCAGCATGATGTGTACCCCGTTGCTCAGCGGCGAGACAGGCAGCATGTAGCTGCTTTCGGGGGTTGTCCACGGCAGAATGCGATCGCCAAGGCTTTGAGCGTGGCGGATATTGCCCGACAGCATGACCCCTTGCGCATCCATGAGAGCCACGGCATAGCGCGGCTTCATCTCGGAGGGAATGGCATAGCGCAAAAAGGTGTCTGCCGAATACTGCGCCATCAGGGTGCCAGCAACACCATTGGCACTGGTCAGTGGCAAGTGCAGCTGGATCACGTGATCTGGAACCCCCTCAAGGGCAGTGGGTGGGGAGTATTGGGGTGATCTAGTGCTGCGGGCCACGTCGAAAGTTCGCCCCACTTCATTTTTGCTGACCACTTCGCCGCTGTAATACACGGCTGAGGGCGGTGCAGATGCATCAGAGAAACCGGCGATCACCCGGCGTGTGTTGTCAAACCAGGTGAGTTGATAAATTTCTGGCGTTTCAGTCACCAGCTTTTCTGCCTTGTGCACGAACTCATTCCTGTCGATTTCGTGGTTGGCCAAATCCCTGGCAATTCGCAACAGATGTTCCTGCTGCTCCAGCAGGCGCAAACGCATGCTTTGATGCGTGTATTCGGTGTCCCGCCGTACGGCCTCGCGATCCCTGTCCAGTTCTTCGAAACGCAGATACAAAAATGATGCCGTGATGGCCAGCATGAACAGGAACACGGCCACCACAGGGGCGAGCATCGCGTACCTGTCCTGCCGTGCAGGCGACTGCCGGCCCCACCAATTCTTGAGGCGGGTTCGTATGGAAAGACTTTGAGGAAAGAGTGCAGGCATCTTGGTTTGCCCCGATCATAACGACGGCTTTTGCTGCCAAGTTGCACGGTGTCCAGTTTGGGGACATCCTCTTGGTTTATCCCATTTGTTCTAAATGACATCCCGGCATCAATTCCACATTAAGAAAATGAAAACTATCTGTTGAAATAATAAAAAAATTGTGAGACACTTCGCCTGCGGCTCAAAAATGCCGTCCAAGTGGGTTGATCACAAGTCAACCTGAGTACGAACCAGACCCCCGGAGATCAGCATGACTGCTGCCATTCCTGCGAACCAGGATCATGACAAAGTAGAAACCCGCGAATGGATGGATGCCCTGAGCGCCGTCATTCAAGCCGAAGGCCCGCACCGCGCCCACTTCCTGCTGGAGCAACTGCTCGAGCATGCACGCCAGAACAGCATCAACCTGCCGTTCTCTGCCACCACCGGCTACGTCAACACCATCGAACCCGGCGAAGAGGCCCGCAATCCCGGCAACCTCGACATCGAAGAGCGCCTGCGCGCCTACATGCGCTGGAACGCCATTGCCATGGTGGTCAAGGCCAATCGCATCAACCCAGAAGACGGTGGCGATCTGGGCGGCCACATTTCTTCATTCGCGTCGCTGGCCACCATGTTTGGCGTGGGTTTCAACCACTTCTGGCACGCCGACGATACCGACGCGGGTGGCAAGCACGGCGGCGACCTGCTCTATATCCAGGGCCACAGCGCCCCCGGCGTGTATGCCCGTGCCTTCCTCGAAGGCCGCCTCACTGAAGACCAGCTCATCAACTTCCGCCAGGAGGTGGACGGCAAGGGCATTTCCAGCTACCCGCACCCCAAGCTGATGCCCGGTTTCTGGCAGTTTCCCACCGTGTCCATGGGCCTTGGCCCCTTGATGGCGATATATCAGGCCCGCTTCCTGAAATACCTGCATGCCCGTGGCATTGCCGACACGTCCCAGCGCAAGGTCTGGGTGTTCTGCGGCGACGGCGAGATGGACGAGCCCGAGAGCCTGGGCGCGATTGGCCTGGCGGCCCGTGAGAAGCTGGACAACCTGGTGTTCGTGATCAACTGCAACCTGCAACGCCTGGATGGCCCGGTGCGCGGCAACGGCAAGATCGTGCAAGAACTCGAAGGCGAGTTCCGTGGCGCGGGCTGGAACGTCATCAAGCTGCTCTGGGGCAGCAACTGGGATCCGCTGCTGGCCAAGGACAAGGACGGCGCGCTGCGTGACCTGATGATGAATACGCTCGACGGCGACTTCCAGTCGTTCAAGGCATTCGATGGTGCCTATGTGCGCAAGAACTTCTTTGGCCGCGACCCGCGCACGCTGGAGATGGTCGCCCACATGAGCGACGACGAAATCTGGGCCCTGATGCGAGGCGGCCACGACCAGCAAAAGGTCTATGCGGCCTACCATGCTGCCGTCAACCACGCTGGCCAACCCACGCTGCTGCTCATCAAGACCGTCAAGGGCTTTGGCATGGGCAAGAGCGGCGAGGGCAAGAACACGGCGCACCAGACCAAGAAACTCACGGACGAAGATCTCAAATTCATCCGCGACCGCTTCAACATTCCCGTGCCCGACAGCAAAATTGCCGAGCTGCCCTTCATCAAGCCCGAGGCGGGCTCGGTGGAAGAGCGCTACCTGCACGACCGCCGCAAGGCGCTGGGCGGCTACTTGCCCCACCGCCGCCAGAAGGCCAGCGAAAACCTCACGGTGCCTTCGCTGGAAACCTTCAAATCGGTACTGGAACCCACCGCCGAAGGCCGCGAAATCTCCACCACGCAAGCCTATGTGCGCTTCGTCACCACGCTGCTGCGCGACAAAGAGCTGGGCCAGCGCACCGTGCCCATTCTCGTGGACGAGGCCCGCACCTTCGGCATGGAGGGCCTGTTCCGCCAGATCGGCATCTACAACCCCGAAGGCCAGAAGTACACCCCGGTCGACAAAGACCAGGTGATGTACTACAAGGAAGACAAGGCAGGCCAGATCCTGCAAGAGGGCATCAACGAAGCGGGCGGCATGAGCAGCTGGATCGCGGCGGCCACGTCGTACTCGACGAACAACCGCATCATGATTCCGTTCTACATCTACTACTCGATGTTCGGCCTGCAACGCGTGGGCGACCTCGCCTGGGCGGCGGGCGACATGCAGGCGCGCGGTTTCTTGCTGGGCGGCACCTCCGGGCGCACCACACTCAACGGCGAAGGTTTGCAGCACGAAGACGGCCACAGCCACATTCTGGCTTCCACCATCCCCAACTGCGTGAGCTACGACCCCACCTTCGCGCACGAAGTGGCGGTCATCCTGCACCACGGCTTGAAGCGCATGGTCGAAAAGCAGGACAACGTGTATTTCTACATCACGCTGCTCAATGAAAACTACCCCATGCCCGGCCTCACCGCTGGCACCGAGGCGCAGATCATCAAGGGCATGTACCTGTTGAAAGAAGGCGCCAAACTCACCCCCCGCGTGCAACTGCTGGGCTCCGGCACCATCCTGCGCGAGTCTCTCGCCGCACAGGAACTGCTCGAAAAAGACTGGGGCGTGTCAGCCAACGTCTGGAGCTGCCCAAGCTTCAACGAACTCACCCGCGATGGCCAGGATGCCGAGCGCTACAACCTGCTTCACCCCACCAGCCCGGCCAAGCAGGCCTTTGTGACGCAGCAGCTCGACAAGCACAGCGGCCCCGTGGTGGCTTCCACCGACTACATGAAGGCCTATGCCGAGCAGATTCGTCCTTTCATTCCGAAAGGCCGTACCTACAAGGTGCTGGGCACTGACGGCTTTGGCCGCAGCGACTTCCGCAGCAAGCTGCGCGAGCACTTCGAGGTCAACCGCCACTACATCGTGGTCGCCGCGCTCAAGGCCTTGAGCGAAGAGGGCACAGTGCCAGTGGCAAAAGTGGCCGAGGCGATTGCCAAGTACGGCATCAAGACCGACAAGATCAACCCGCTGTACGCGTAAATCAGGAGACGAGACATGGCAATCGTTGAAGTCAAAGTCCCTGACATTGGGGATTTCGCGGAAGTGGCCGTCATCGAGGTGATGGTCAAGGTGGGCGACACCGTCAAGGTGGAGCAAAGCCTCATCACCGTCGAGAGCGACAAAGCCTCGATGGAGATTCCTTGCAGCCACGCTGGCGTGGTCAAGGAGATCAAGGTCAAAGTGGGCGACAAAGTGAGTGAAGGAACACTGGTGCTGATGCTCGAAGCCGAAGGCGCTGCCGCTGCGCCGGTAGCCGCACCCGCAGTTGCTCCAGCCGCAGCAGGCCCTGTTGAAGTGCGTGTGCCCGACATTGGCGACTTCAAGGACGTGGCCGTCATTGAAGTGTTCGTCAAGGCCGGTGACACCATCAAGGTTGAGCAAAGCCTGATCACCGTTGAGAGCGACAAGGCCTCGATGGAGATTCCGTCTTCTGTTGCTGGCGTGATCACCGAGATGAAAGTCAAGGTCGGCGACAAGGTCAACATTGGCGATTTGCTGGCCATCGTGCAGGG
>JBJOKU010000044.1:0-8288 GCA_046045925.1 Pseudomonadota bacterium | reverse complement strand
CCAGACAGGCGCATCACGCTTCGCTCTGTGAGCACGGGCCATATGCTCGCCACCCCCAGCTCAGCGGCCTTTTCCACCAGCCAATCCATGCGTTCGTTGGCAGGGGCACCCACCAGCATGTGCACGGCCACCGGCGGTTCGGCCTCGCGCGCAACAAACCCAAGCAGCTTGACACTCACATCTGAGCGTCCCATGCGCTCGATCCCGGCGCGAAACTCCCCGCCCTGGCCATTGAAGAGGGTGACCTCCTCTCCGGGCTGCATGCGCAAGACCTGCACGTGTCGCGCTTGCCCGCCCGACAGCACCAGCGTCTGGCCGATTTGCAAATTTTCGTCAGTGAAGATGCGTGGCACGGCGGTATTGCGTGGGTTGCGGATTGGCGAGTGGCTCAGCGCCCGTACTGGAAACCAGAGACCGCCTCGATGTTTTCGACCTCATCGATCAGCCTGAGCAAGGGCTTGAGCGGGCCATACCGGTTGCAGGTGTGGCGGATGTACTGGATGAAGCGTGGCGCATCGGCAAGATACTGTGGCTTGCCATCGCGCAGCGTCAGCCGGGCAAAGATGCCCGCCACCTTGAGATGCCGCTGCAAGCCCATCCATTCCACATTGGCATAAAACGCGCCAAAATCGTCGCCCCAGTCGCCCCAGGGGCCGTTTTCGATCAGCCCGGCCTTCCTGGCCGCCGTCCAGTAGCGTACAGTGACATCGATCACCATTTCTTCGTCCCAGCTCAGGAATGCATCTCGCATGAGACTGGCCACGTCGTATGTAATGGGGCCGTACACCGCATCTTGGAAATCCAGCACCCCCAATGACTGGCCGCCCCCAGAGACCATCAGGTTGCGAGGCATGAAATCGCGGTGAACAAATACCTTGGGAGCCCGCAACACCTGCTGTTTGATGAGACCGAACATCTCGGCCAGCACCTGCCGCTTTGCCGCATGCGCGGGTGCCGCAAGGTCGAGTCCCTTGTGCTGCGCCAAATACCACTGGGGGAACAAGTCCATCTCCCGGCCGAGCAAGGCATCGTCGTAATCAGGCAGTACGCCAGACTGGCTGGCAAGTTGCCACTTCACCAGCAGGTCATTGGCTTGGCGGTACCACGGCAGGGCCAACGCGCTTGCGGCTTCTTCAACAAACTGGCCGACTCTCAGCCCCTGTTTGGCCAGATGCTGCATGAGCGTGTCTTTGCCCAAATCGGTCAGCAGCATGAACCCCTGTTCGCGCTGCCATTCCTGCACCCCGGGAGCAGGAATGGCCGCTCCCGCCAGCAAGCCCGCGATTTTCACGAAAGCTTCGCAGTTCTCCTTGTCGGGCGGCGCATCCATGATGATGCGGGTATCGCCCGAGTTGTTTCGGATGCGCAAGTACCGGCGAAAGCTGGCATCGCTGGAGGCCAGTTCAAGCGTCTCGGGATTGAGGTCATGTGCGGGGCCGATGCTGGCCAGCCAGGATTCAAACTGGCTGTGGCGCTGGGGGTCGGCCCATGTCAGGGCGTTATTGGGACTCATGGATAATCCATTTTACAAATTCACAATCCTGCCCCGTCTCCATGCCCCGAGCCTCTCACCGCGCCAGACACATTTTCCAACCCCGCTTGTCTGCGGTTCATCTGGCGGCTCTCCTCATTTGCCAATCGGGTGCCTGGGCCCAATCTGGCTCCAGCCAAGCGCTTGAGCCCATCAAACTCAAACCCAGTCTGACACTGGACTCCAGATCACCTGACGCAAACACCGAGCCCGCATTCATCCGGGCAGACTCGCTGCAAGGCCGCCCATCGCTCGACACCATCGCGACCGGGCAGGCCGAAATGCGCAAACGAAGCATCATTGTCAAGTCAGATCGACTGGAGTACTACCAGCCAGATGATCTGGTCAAAGCCAAGGGCAACGTGCGGATCGTGCGAAATGGCGACCTGTACACCGGACCCGAGCTTGAACTCAAAGTAGATGCCTTCAGCGGGCACTTTCTCAACCCCAGCTACAACTTTCTGCGCAACGACAGCAGTGGGCAGGCACGAAGGCTCGACTTCATCGATGACAAGCGCTCCATCGCATACGACACCACATTCAGCACCTGCAAGCCCGAACCGCAAGTGCTTTCCTGGGTGCCTGACTGGGTTCTGAAGGCCACGAAGATCCATTTCGACCTGGAGGATGAATCAGGTCGCGCCGAAGATGTCCGGCTCCAATTCAAGGATGTCACCATCCTGAGTCTCCCCGCCATGGGGTTCCCCCTCACGGACAAGCGCAAAAGCGGTGTTCTGCCTCCCAGCATCAATCTTGACAATGTGAGCGGCTTTGAAACCACACTGCCGTATTACTGGGATATCGCTCCCAACCGCGACCTGACCCTGTACCCCACCCTCAAAACCAAGCGAGGCCTCCAGCTTGGCTCCGAGTTCAGGTACCTCGAGGCCGACTACACGGGGCAGGTCAAGTTGGATTACCTGCCCAATGACCGTCTGCGCAGCGAAGACCGCTGGGCATACACCCTCAAGCACCAGGGGCTGGTGCAGACCATTGGTGGCCATTCGGCCATCGGCTTGCAGCTCAATCTCAACCGGGTCAGTGATGACAACTACTGGAAGGACTCTCCCCGGGGCACCACCAGCCTCACCCAGCGCCTGTTGTCCAACGATGTCTCAGCCACCTGGCAACAGGGCGAATTCAAGGCCCAGATTCGCACCATCAAGTGGCAAACCTTGCAAGATGCGGCATCCCCCATCATCAACCCCTACGACAAGCTGCCAAACCTCAATGCCCGCTGGCACACCCGGCTGTACGGTCTGGATTTCGATTTCGAAGGCGATCACGCCCGCTTCTCGAGCAACCCCGTCCTGACCGCTCAACCCAACGCAGACCGCAACTATTTCAACACCCAGATTTCGTACCTCTACCGCGTACCTGGCGGACACATCATTCCCAAGCTCCAGTACGATTTCACCCAGTACCGTTTTGCACCCTACAACGTTGCCGCCAGCACTTGGGCCACTGGCACCATCACGCGCACTGTCCCGACCTACAGCCTGGATGCCGGCCTCGTCTTTGAGCGACCGTCCAACCTGTGGGGAAACAACCTGATCCAAACCTTGGAGCCCCGTCTGCTGTGGACGCGCACACCCTACAGGGATCAGTCCTATCTCCCCGTCTATGACACCAGCGCCAAAGATTTCAACCTGGCCAATATCTGGACAGAGAACGAGTACGTCGGCCATGACCGCATCTCGGCCACACACTCCCTGACTGTGGGTGCCAGCTCACGTTTGCTGGCAGATCAAACAGGAGAGGAGCTCGCCAGACTCTCAGCCGCCCAGCGCTTGCGATTCGCCGATCAGGATGTCACACTGCCCGGAGCCGCCCCTGCCACCGCACGCTTGAGCGATCTGCTCATGGGTGTAGGCATCAATTGGAACCGCCAGTGGGCTTTTGATGGCACCGTCCAGTACAGCCCCGATCTCAATCGATCTGTGCGCACCACCATGGTTGCCCGTTACCAACCCGGCAACTACCGCGTCATCCATGCCGCGTACCGCCTCAACGAAGGTGCCAGCGAACAACTGGACGTTGGGTGGCAGTGGCCTCTTGATGATCTTTGGCGCGACAAAGGCGATGCCCATAACATCCCGGGTGCAGGACTGGGGCCAGGCCGCATCTACACCGTGGGCAGGATCAATTACTCCATGCAGGATCGCCGGATCGTGGACTCCATTTTCGGTCTCGAATATGATTCAGGATGCTGGCTGACCCGCGTGGTACTCGAAAGGGTTTCCAACGGTGTGGCCACGGCAACCAACCGCATCATGTTGCAACTTGAGCTATCCGGCTTCTCCAGATTGGGAACCAATCCGACTGGTGTCCTCAAAACGCACATTCCCGGATACCAATTCCTGAGAGAGCGCTCACTTGTGTCTCCCAACCGATTCACCACCTATGAGTAACCCCCTGAAGCGGCTCGCGCATCTGGCCTTGGTCTCCACGGCTCTTGTCGCCACCATATCCAGTGCCTTTGCGCAACTGCGCACTTCCGCGCCCCCGCGCACCCTGTCCACAAGCCCCAGTGCGCCCGCAGACACACGGGCAGACTACATTGTTGCCATTGTCAATACTGAGCCCATTACCTATCGCGACGTATTGCGCCAACTCTTGCGACTGGAGCAGCAGCTCAGCAGGCAAGGGGCGGCATTGCCCTCTCGCGAAGTGCTTGCCAAGCAAGTACTTGAAAAATTGATTGATGACCGCGTTCTGGTGCATGAGGCCAAAGAGTCAGGCATCAAGATTGACAACGCTGTTCTCGATGAAACAGTCTCAGACATCGCCAAGCAGAACAACTTGACCGTTACACAACTGTACAAACAGCTTGAGTCTGAAGGCATGGATAAAGCCCGCTTTCGCGATGACATCCGCGATGAACTGCTGGTCAACCGCCTGCGTGAACGCGACTTCGAAGCGCGCATCCGCATCTCGGATGCCGAGGTGGAGGCCCAGATCCGGGCAGAATCTGCCCAAGAAAATAGCTCACGCGTTGAGATCAACCTGGCCCACATCCTGATTGCCGTGCCCGAGCAGGCCACCCCTGAAACGCGCGACGCATTGAGAAACAAGGCAGAATCAATTCGCAACAGCTTGGCTGCGGGCGCCGATTTTGACAAACTCTGCCGCGAAAACAGCAGCGCTCCAGACAAGGACGCGGGCGGCATCATGGGCCTGCGATTGTCCAGTCGCTACCCGGAGGCCTTTGTTGAAGCCACCGCCACATTGCCCACGGGTGGAATCAGCCAGGTCATACAGACGGGTGCGGGCTTTCACATTTTGCGTTTGATTGAAAGAAAGCAGGCCGGACTTCCGTCCATGTCCGTTGTGCAAACTGAAAGTCGCCACATTCTTTTGCAAGCAACGCCCCCCAGAACCAACGAAACTTCCATCAAGGAACTGACAGCCATTCGCCAGGCGATTCTCAGGGGCGACCTCAAATTCGAAGATGCGGCTCGCAAATACAGTGCCGACGGATCTGCCGAGTCAGGCGGCAATCTGGGCTGGACCAGTCCTGGCCAGTTCGTCCCCGAATTCGAAGCCGTGATGAACCGCCTTGCGCAAGGCGGCATCTCCGAGCCCTTCGCCAGCCGGTTTGGTGTTCACATTGTTCAAGTGCTGGGACGCCGCAAACAAACCGTTTCACAAGCCGAGTACAAGAGCATGGTGCGCCAGTCGCTCAAGGAAAAGCAGGTTCAGGAGCGCATGCCCCAATGGGTTCGCGACATCCGCGCCAATGCCTACGTGGAATACAGGCAAGCTCCTGAACTCTGATCCATGACAGCGCACCGCGCCCGTAAACGTTTTGGCCAGCATTTCCTGACCGACTCGGCCATCATCTACTCAATCATTCGTGCGATTGCCCCCAAGCCGGGGCAGCGGCTGCTGGAGATTGGTCCAGGCCTGGCGGCCATGACGCAACCTTTGGTTGAACGCTGCGGACGCATGAGTGTGGTTGAGATAGATCGCGATCTGGCGGCACGCCTTCGCGAGCACCCCCAACTCACCGTCATTGAAAGTGACATCCTGAAGCTCACCCTGGAGCGTGCTCAGGCCGCTTGCGGCGATTTATCCGGGCAAGGCCAGTTGCTGCGCATCGTCGGCAACCTGCCCTACAACATCTCAAGCCCCATCCTTTTCCATTTGCTGCCCTGGGCTGCACACGTCTCCGATCAGCACTTCATGCTGCAAAAGGAGGTCATTGACCGCATGGTGGCCAGGCCCGGCACGTCCGACTATGGACGCTTGTCGGTCATGCTGCAATGGCGCTACGAGATGGAGAACATCCTGTTCGTGCCGCCCGAGTCCTTTGATCCGCCGCCCCGTGTGGACAGTGCGGTGGTGCGCATGATCCCCCGATCTCAGCCAGCGCCAGTCAATCCTGCATTGCTGGAGGAGTTGGTGCAGGTGGCGTTTTCACAGCGCCGCAAACTGCTGCGTCACACGCTTGGCAAGTGGCTGCAAGCAAAAGACGCCGAGGCCGGTTTCGACCTGCAGCGCCGCGCAGAAGAAGTGTCGCCAGAAGAGTATGTTGAGCTGGCGCTCAAGCTGGCCTGATACTCATCAGGCCGCCATCAAGCCACTCAGGCAGCGGCCAGCCAGTAACCCGCATTGAAGGGGCTGCTCATGCGCAGCGCCTGTGGGCTCACGTCCAGAATCTTGTCGGTGGGCATGGGCTCAGCGCCCTCTTCCTGCACCACCGCCTCGCCCTTGTTGGCTCGGGCCACGGCAAACGAATAGAAGCAACGGAAGGGAATCTTGCGGTCGCCCCAGTATTCGGCGACATCACGGAAGATGTCGAGGAGCTGCTCGCGTGTTTCCTTGTCGAACTTGGCGTTGAGGGGAACATGCTCCAGCACCACCACGAAGCCGGGCTGCGCACCCGATTTGTAGATGGGATCTGTCAGGCAGTCATAAAGCGCGTCAAAGTTCTTGCCGTAGTGCGGAGGGAAAGTGAACTGCTCGCCGATGAGGTCGAGCACGTCCTGCTTGCTCTGGGCCTTGGCCAGATTGGCGTAGAGAAAGTGGTGCCCCAACTCGTTGGCGGCGTTTTGCAGGTCGGCCACACGGTGTGCACGGATAGACTGCACGATGTTGGTCTTGATGGTACGAAGCGGCATTTGATCCTCGGTACGATTCTTCAATTCAGGCAATATTCAAAACTCATCCGCCCGGTTTTCACCGGACGGCATCAATCTTTCTGAAACTCGCATAGTGATCGTCGGTGTAATAGCAAACCTGTGGCTGAGCGGGCTTGTTGCCCCCGCACACGATTCGCCGCGCACCCCTATCACGCGAGCCTGGTGTCGGCACGGTGTATTCACGGTAGTAGCCTCTGGGCTGCTTTGGCAGCAGACGTTCCCGGTTTCCGAACACGACACCATCTTTTTCGTAAGGAAAGGGCCCGCCGTTGAGGATCAGCTTGTAGGTGGACTGCCCCTGTTTGGGCAGCTCTGACACCAGAACAGTAGCCTCGCGGCCTGTCACAAATGCGGAAACCTCAGCGGGATAAAGCACTGCACCAAAAAATGGCACACAAACCGCCAACACCCACAGGATGCGAGCGAACGCCCACTTCAGTTGCATAAAACGCCCTTTACCTCATTAAAACGAGGGTTAACCCTCGTTTTGAGGGCGCTAGTTTCCTTGAAATCGGCCAAAAAGGCAAGCCCGGAATGACTTAACCTTGTGCATCGCAGCAAAATTTATTTTGTCAAGAGATTGTAAGTGTGCGCCAACTTGATTTCCACAACACAACGGGTTCTGCTTATTCGGATTAACGATCCACGTTGGCATCTGCCACAGTTAAGGCAGTCATGTTGATGATGCGGCGCACTGTCGTACTGGCCGTCAGGATATGAACCGGCTTGGCCGCTCCAAGCAAAATGGGGCCAATGGCAATGTTGCCACCCGCCGCCGTCTTGAGCAGGTTGTAGGCAATATTGGCCGAGTCCATGTTCGGGCAGACCAGCAGGTTGGCTTCCCCCTTCAAGGTGGTGTTGGGCATGAGGCTTTCACGGGCCTCTCCATCAAGCGCCACATCGCCATGCATTTCGCCATCCACCTCCAGCCATGGCACTGTGTCGTGCAGGATTTCAAGTGCTTCCCGCATCTTGATCGCGCTGGGCTGGTTGGATGAGCCATAGTTCGAATGAGACAGGAGTGCGGCTTTCGGCTTGATGCCGAAGCGGAGAATCTCCTCTGCGGCGAGCTGTGTGATCTCGGCAATCTGCTCGGCCGTGGGGTCGTAGTTGATGTGGGTGTCCACAATGAATACTTGCCTGTTGGGCAACATCAGGCAATTCATGGCGGCGTAGGTTTTCACACCCGTCCGCCGACCAATCACCTGGTCCACATATTGCAAATGCGTCTGGTGATTGCTCCATGTTCCGCAAATCAGGCCATCCACGTGGCCGGTTTCGAGCAACATGGAGCCAATGAGCGTGAGACGGCGGCGCATTTCGATTTTGGCCATCTGCTGGGTGATGCCCTTGCGTTCGGTCAGGCGATGGTAGTGTTGCCAGAACTCCTTGTAGCGCGGATCATTTTCCGGGTCCACCAAGTCGAAGTCACGCCCGACTTCCAGTCGCAAGCCAAAGTGCTGGATGCGCTGCGGCAGAACGGCTGGACGGGCAATGAGCACCGGGCGGGCCAGGCCCTCGTCCACGATCACCTGCACGGCACGCAGCACGCGCTCTTCTTCGCCCTCGGCAAAGCAGACGCGCTTCTTGGCCGCCTTCTTCGCGGCGGCGTA
>JBJOKU010000043.1:0-8294 GCA_046045925.1 Pseudomonadota bacterium | reverse complement strand
CGGCGGTCATGGGCTTGTCCATCATCTCCAGACCAGCAGGAATGATGCCTGCGGCAATCACGGCGGCCACCGCGTCGCCTGCTTTCTTGATGTCGTCAAAGCTGGCCATGATGCAGCGGGCCAGCGCGGGCTTGGGCACGAGCTTGACGGTGACTTCCACCGTCACGGCCAGCATGCCCTCAGACCCGACGACCAGCGGCATGAAATCGAAGCCGGGCACATCCAGCGCGTCCGAGCCGAACTCGATGGGTTCGCCCTCGATGGTGAAGCCTTTGACCTTGAGCACGTTGTGCAGGGTGAGGCCGTATTTGAGGCAGTGCACACCGCCCGAGTTTTCGGCCACGTTGCCACCAATGGTGCAGGCGATCTGGCTGCTCGGATCGGGCGCGTAGTACAGGCCGAGATGCGCCACGGCCTCCGAGATGGCGAGGTTGCGCACACCCGACTGCACCACCGCCGTGCGGCTGAATTTGTCGATTTTCAGAATCTTGTTGAACTTGGCTAGCGAGAGCGTCACCCCCAACTCGTTGGGCATGGCCCCGCCTGAGAGGCCCGTGCCCGCGCCGCGTGCCACCACTGGAATCTTCAGCGTATGGCAGGTTTTGAGCACGTGCTGTATTTGCTCGTAGGTCTCGGGCAGCGCCACCAGCAAGGGGCGCTGGCGGTAGGCGGTGAGGCCATCGCACTCGTAGGGCGTGGTGTCTTCGCGGTGGTAGAGCAGGGAGTGCGGAGGAAGGACGTTTTCCAGACCGGCAAGCAGCAAAGCCAGTCGTTGCTGGCGATCTTGTGCGTTTGGGCTTGGGGCGACGAGGCTCATGGCAAGTGCTCGGAAGTTTGGGGGAGTGTATGGCTGCAAGCCCATGAATACGAGCCCCACGTCTGGGAAAGCTTTGAAACCCCTGCGTGAGATTTTTTCAGTTTGATGACATGGTGCTTGTTCTTCCTCGCCCATTTGTGTTGCCCCGGTGGAACACTTTTGCGATGAATGCTTGCGATGCTGCTATAAATTTGATAATGTTTCGCCCTGTGGAAAATTAATCCACGAGCACTCCCATGACAGTTCTCTCACTGGTCAACACCAAAGGCGGCAGCGGCAAATCGACGCTGGCGGTGCATTTGGCCGCCTGGTGGTCGCTGCAAGGGCACAAAGTTGCCATGGGAGACATTGACCGGCAACGCTCGGCACGCAGTTGGTTGAACATGCGGCCCGCCAAGTTTCCCAGGATTCTGCCTTGGGTGCTTGATCCCAACGGCATCTTCAAGTTGCCGCTTGGCATCACGCACGGCATCCTGGATACCCCTGGCGGCCTCAATGGCCTGGCTCTGTCCAAAGTGGTCATGGCATCCGACGCGGTACTGGTGCCAGTTGGTGGCTCCATGTTTGACCGCACTGCGGCAGAAATCACCCTTGACGAGTTGCGCCGTTTGCCCAAGGTGGCCAGCGGCAAATGCCGGGTGGGCTTGGTGGCCATGCGCATCGACCAGCGCAGCAATACATTCGAAGTGCTTCAGGAGTGGGCCAAAAAGCAGAACGTTCCCCTTCTCACGGTCCTGCGCGACAGTTTGGTCTACGAAAAGTGCACCGAACGGGGCTTGAGCATTTTTGACCTCACCCAGGGCTTGATGAAAACCGACCAGAGACAGTGGCAACCCTTGTTTCAATGGCTCAAGGAGCTTGATGCAGTGCCGCCAGAGCCCGAGCCAGTGCCCGAGCCCGTCCGCCGTGGCCCTGTTCTTGCGGCAGTCAATCCAGCCCCCATCAAAACCCAGAGTGAAGAAGCCAAGAGTTTGAGCGCTTGGGCCGCTTTCACGCAGTACCTGCCCAAGCAATTGCTCAAGCGCAAAGCTTGAGCGGTAAGTCTGCGCTCACTTATAGCTTGCTGATTACTTTCAACGAATTGTGACTTTTGTCCACGAACTGTGGATTTAGGCGTTGGATGTCTTGGAGTATCTAGGGTTAACCCTTATAGTTCAAGCATGTTCTTCAACAGCATCAACAGTCTGGACAATCCCTTCAAGGCCGTGGCGGAGTTGTGCCGCATGCGTGGAAGGGCTTTGCGCCGCTGGAGTGCGCCGGAAACGGGGGGGTGGATGAACAGGTTGAAACTGCTTGCAGGCTTGGACACCTCGCAAGACGTGTTGGTGCCTATCCGCACACTTACTTCGTGGCACAAGCGGGCCATGATTCAGCATCTGAAGTCGCTTGACGCACAAGACCGTTACATGCGCTTTGGCTACGCCGCAAGCGATGCACAGATTGAACGATACGTCACTGGCATCGACTTCAAGCGGGACGATGTGTTTGGTATCTACAACCGCCGTTTGCAGCTCATTGCCTGGGCGCATTTGGCACGCAGTGAAGATGAACAACACAATGCCTGTGGCGAATTTGGCGTTTCCGTGCTGGCCAAGGCAAGGGGTCGGGGCTACGGTGCCCGACTCTTTGATCGCGCCGTGATGCACGCGCGCAATCACGGCGTGAAGGTGCTGTACATCCATGCGCTGAGCGAAAACTCGGCCATGCTCAAGATTGCACGCAATGCGGGCGCACGCGTGGAGCGGGATGGCTCCGAGTCAAACGCATGGTTGATGCTGCCGCCCGGCGATGTCAATGCACTGGTCTCGGAAATGCTGGATGAGCAAATTGCGCAAACCGACTACTGGTTCAAGTCTCAGGCGCACGGATTCCGGCATTGGATTGCACAGATGCAGGCCCGGCGTTTCGGCTTGCACGATGCGCAAAAGAGCGACGACGAGGAGCCACCGTCACGACCATGATGTATCCTCGTGGTGTGTTCCACTACCGAGGGCCGCTGTGCCTGAGCCATCCGAACCCCACCCGCATCACACTGCATCACAGGACGACAAGCGAAGCCTTTTTCGCAAGCTGGTTGAGTTCATCAACCCCGGACCAGACTCCAAGGAAGAGTTGATCGGTACACTCGCCGAAGCCGAAGACAACCAGATCATTGGTTCAGAGAGCCGCGCGATGCTCGAAGGCGTGCTGCGCATGGCGGAGAAGACCGCCAAGGACGTGATGGTGGCCGCGCCGCGCATGGACATGCTCGATATTGACGCACCATATGACGAGTTGCTGCATCAGGTCATTGATACGGCGCATTCGCGGTTTCCGGTCTATGAGGGCAGTCGCGACAACATCATTGGCATTCTCCTGGCCAAGGACTTGCTCAAGCTCCAGCGCGCACCCGAGCTCAACCTCCGGGCTTTGCTGCGTCAGCCGGTCTATTTTCCAGAGAGCAAACCACTCAATGACTTGCTGCGCGAATTCCGCGGCACGCGCAATCATTTGGCTGTCGTGATTGATGAGTTCGGGCGCAACGCAGGACTGGTCACGATCGAGGATGTGCTTGAGGAGATTGTCGGAGAAATCGAGGACGAGTTCGATGTTGCCGAAGACGACGGTGATATCTTCGCCCTCGCCGACAAGACATACCGGGTCAGTGGCGATACGCACGTGAGCCGGGTGAGCGAAGCCTTCGGCGTTGCAATCGAATGTGAGTTCGAAACCATCGGCGGCATGATTGCCCATGAGATGGGACATGTGCCCAGGCGGGGAGAACGCCACATGCTGGGCAGTCTTGAATTCACAGTGCTGCACACCCGTTCTGGCGCGGTGCGCTGGTTCAAGGTGGTGCAAAAGTCCGAGAGCGTCTGAGCATGCCCGCTGGACGGCTGGCAAAACGGGGAGGGGTTGCCGTCACTCTTTTGCTCGCGGCCTGGTTGCAGGCATGCTCTCTCGCTTGGCCGTTTGAAGGCGGTGCCGTACTGCTGAAAGGGCAACCCAGCGGGTTGTTGCAAGTGGCCAGTTTGGCCATTTGGGCACTGATTTTGTTGAGGGCCCGCCGTACCGGACATGCATTTGTGGCTGGGTGGATTTTTGCCACAACCTGGTTGTGCTCTGTGTTTTGGTGGTTGTATGTGTCAATGCACGATGTTGGGGGCATGAGCGCACCCTTGTCGGCACTGGCGGTGCTGCTTTTGGCGGCTGCGCTGGGGCTCTACTACGGACTGGTGAGTGCTTTGTGCCGCGTCATCTGCAAAGAGGGGAGCTTTGCGTGGGCGTTGGTGTTTGCCAGTACGTGGACGCTGGCTGAGTTGATGCGGGGTCAATGGTTCACAGGCTTTCCATGGGGTGCAGTTGGATACGCACACGCCGACAGCTGGCTTGGAGCCTGGGCTCCGTGGGTCGGCATCTATGGTGTGTGCTGGGTCGCGTCGTTTTCGGCAGCTTTACTGGCTCTCTCAATGGGGGCATGGCTGGGGCAGCCATACAAGCCCCAAAGACCGAGCCGCCACGCCGTTGCTGGCGTTGTGCTTGGAGGGGCGCTGGTGGTGCTGCCGGTTGGCATTCAAGGTCTGGCGCCAGAAACCGTGCAATGGGGAAGCCCGGGGCGGGCTTTTGCAGCGCGAATCCTTCAGGCCAACATCAGTCAAACTGAAAAGTTTGACTCAAAGGCGGCAATCGAAGATGCCTTGCGCTGGTACGCGGAGCAAACACAAGCCGCGCCAGCAGGGCTGGTGCTGGCTCCCGAGACGGCCATTCCCCTTTTCGAGCATCAACTACCAGCCGGATACCTGACCGGCATGCTGGATAGAAGCGGTTTGGGCAAGACATTGATGATTGGGATGCCTACCCTGGAGATCGGAAAAGGCTATGCCAATGCAGTGATCGCGCTGCGCTCCAGCCAGGAGGCAAGCGCACAAGGAGTGAGTTACAAATACCTGAAAAACCATTTGGTGCCTTTTGGAGAGTTTGTGCCTCCCCTGTTTCGCTGGTTCACGGAGATGATGCGGATTCCGCTGGGGGATTTTCACCGGGGTGATGAACAGCAGGAACCTTTCCACTACGAGGGGCAAAGATTGATGCCCAACATCTGCTACGAGGACTTGTTTGGCGAGGAGTGGGCGCGCAACTTTCTGGAGCCCTCAAGGTCACCGACGGTGATGGTCAACTTCAGCAATATCGCCTGGTTTGGCAGAACCATCGCTGTAGAGCAGCACCTGCAAATCAGCCGCATCAGGGCCATGGAGTTCCAGCGACCTGTCGTGCGAGCCACCAATTCAGGTGCCACGGCCTACATTGATGGACAAGGCCGGGTTCAGGCGCTGCTTGCTCCGCACCAGCGAGGCCATTTGGACTTGTCAGTTGCGGGCGTTCAAGGCCCGGTGACACCCTATGCGCGCTGGGCCGGACGTTGGGGTTTGTGGCCGTTGTGGATGGGTTGCCTGCTTCTGTGTGTCATGGTGGCTGTGATAAATCGCACAAAATCGTACAGAATGGGGCACTGAACCTGCATACAAAACAACGGAGGGCCAGGATGGGTAGAGCGATGTCACATACTGCAAGCACAAATACTCTTGATACAGATCCGCCAATGGCCACTATTTATGTGGTCGAGGACGATGCCTCGACCCTGCTGCTTATCGTCTCGGCCCTGGAAAAGCTGGGGCATCGTGTCGTGACAAGTGGCAATGGCCGGACGGCGCTGGCGCAAATTCCAGAAATCACGCCCGACCTGCTCATCACCGACATCAACGTGCCGGGGATGGATGGCTACACGCTGGTGCGTGAATTGCGTGCCAATCCAGTGTTTGCCACCCTGCCTGTGATCATGCTCTCGTCGATGACTCAACGTGCCAACGTGCGCATCGGCATGACGGCGGGAGCCGATGACTACATCACCAAACCCTTTTCGCTGGCCGAATTGCGTGAAGCCGTGGATGCACAGCTGCGGCGCAAATCGCAATTGCAGGGGGCGCAGACAGAAGCCATCAAGACGGCCGTGGAAGACCTGCGCGAAGAGTTGTCGGTGACATACGAGCAACGATTGCAAGCTGCCGTCAACCGCATGTGGTCAGAAACCGAGGCGGGTAAAACCACCGAAGCGCAAGAGGCCACGGTGCTTTACTTCAGCATGAAGCATTTCCTGCGATATGCGGAAGTGCTGTCCCAGGAGCAACTGGCTGATTTCGTGCACCGCTACTACCAGACCTGTGTGGACACGGTGGAGTTGTTCGGCGTGAGTGCGTTGCAGTTCTATGGGGATGCCATGCTGGCGGTGTTCACCGCAGAGAACGACACCCTTTCCGTGACCCACGCCCTGCGTGCATGGCGTGCGGCACAGGGCCTCATCAACGCCAGCAACCGCCTCAAGGCCTCGTTTGACAAGCGCTTGTATCGTCTGGGCTTGCCCATGTTTGAAACCAGCGTGAGCATGCACGAAGGGGTGTTGCAGATGATCCGTGTGGATGGCCTGACTGGCAAGGCCGCTGCGGCTGTGCCTGTGGGGGACCCGGTGAACGTCGTCAAGGAAATCAACAAGAAGCAATCAGTGCTCTGGCAGATCAGCGCCAGCCGGGAGTTGGCGGAAAAACTCGGTTCGGTGGCGCGTGTGGGGCAAAAGGCTGTCATCAACATGGCCCCCAGGCTGGACCCACTGGCTGTGTGCGAGATGGTAGCCTTGCCTGCTGCCGCCTGACGGGAGCGGACAAAAAAAGCGCACCCGCAGGTGCGCTTTTTTATTGGTGCCGACGAGAATTATTTCGAAACCACGCGCACCATTTCCAGGCACTTGGCGGCATAGCCCCACTCGTTGTCGTACCAGGTGACGACTTTGACGAAGGTCTTGTCCAGGGCGATGCCTGCCTCGGAGTCGAACACCGCGATGCAGTTCTCACCCCGGAAGTCGGTGGACACCACTTTTTCGCTGGTGTAGCCCAGAATGCCTTTGAGTTTGCCCTCGGACTGGGCCTTCATTTCGGCGCAGATTTCTTCGTAGCTGGCTTCGGTGTTGAGCTCAACAGTCAGGTCCACCACCGACACGTCCGACGTGGGCACGCGGAAGGCCATGCCTGTGATCTTCTTGTTCAGTTCGGGGATCACCTTGCCCACGGCCTTGGCCGCTCCTGTGGAGCTGGGGATGATGTTTTCCAGAATGCCGCGCCCGCCGCGCCAGTCTTTCTTGGAGGAACCATCCACCGTTTTTTGGCTGGCCGTGGCCGCGTGCACGGTGGTCATCAGGCCGCGCTTGATGCCCCACTTGTCGTTGAGCACCTTGGCCACGGGGGCCAGGCAGTTGGTGGTGCAAGAGGCGTTGGAGATCACGGCCTGACCGGCGTAGCTCTCGTGGTTCACGCCAAACACGAACATGGGCACGTCGTCCTTGGAAGGGGCGGAGATCACCACCTTCTTGGCACCGGCGTTCAGGTGGATCTGGTTGGTTTCGGCGGTGAGGAACTGGCCCGTGCATTCGAGCACGATGTCCACGCCCATGTCGCCCCACTTGAGCTGGGGGTTGTCACGCTCGTGGGTGAGGGGGATGCGCTTGCCGTTGACGATCAGGGCTTCGTTGCCGTCAAAGCTCACGGTGCCGTCAAAGCGGCCATGCACGCTGTCGTACTTGAGCATGTAAGCCAGATAGTCGGCGCTTTTGGGGTCGTTGATGCCGACGACTTCGATGTCGTCGAAGCTTTGCACCGCAGCGCGCAGCGCCAGGCGGCCAATGCGGCCAAATCCGTTGATACCGAGTTTGATGGTCATGATGAGGTTTCCTGAAGTTTCAAAAATGGTACTTGAGCACTGTGTCTTCAGCCTTGCAGGACTTTTTCAACAGTGTCAGCAATGTTCTGTTCGGTGAAGCCGAAGTGCTTGAACAGCACGGGCGCGGGAGCGCTTTCGCCATAGGTGTCGATGCCCACAACAGCGGCGCAGCGGTATTTCCACCAGCCGTCGGTGCAGCCCATCTCCACCGCCACGCGCGGCAGGCCGCGCGGCAGCACCGAGAGTTTGTACTCAACGTCCTGCTTGTCAAAGGTGGTGGTGCTGGGCATGGAGATCACGCGCACGGCAATCTTGCGCTCGGCCAACAAGGCTTGCGCCTTCAGGGCCAGATGCACTTCGGAGCCGGTGGCGATGATGACGGCTTGCGCCTTTTTCTTGAGGCCCACTTCGGCGGGTTCGGCCAGCACATAAGCGCCACGGCCAATGTCCACGCCATTGGGCTTGGGCAGGTAGGGCAGGTTCTGGCGCGAGAGGGCGAGCACCGTGGGGCCATCACCGCGCTCGACGGCGCTGGCCCAGGCGGCGGCGGTTTCCACCGTGTCAGCGGGGCGCCAGACATCGAGGTTGGGAATCAGGCGCAGCGAAGCCACATGCTCGATGCTCTGGTGCGTGGGGCCGTCTTCGCCCAGACCAATGGAGTCGTGCGTGAACACATGCACCACGCGCTGCTTCATCAGCGCGGCCATGCGGATGGCGTTGCGCGAGTAGTCGC